>NZ_JBSGBY010000371.1:0-8486 GCF_053601505.1 Nocardia sp. NPDC004722 | reverse complement strand
GGCCGCCGAAGCCCAGCGGCACCCCGAAGCGCTGCGTGGTGCCGAAGCAGGCGTCCGCCCCCTGCTCACCGGGCGGCGTGATCAACGTCAGCGCAAGCAGATCCGCGCCCACCGCGACCAGCGCGCCGCGCGCGTGCGCGGCCTCGATGACCGGAGCCCAGTCCACGATCCGCCCGGACGCGCCCGGCTGCTGCACGATCACACCGAAGAACTCGCCCTCGGGCAGCCCCTCGTCAGCCAGGTTCGCCTCGACGATCTCGATGCCCATCGGCTCGGCACGGGTGTACAGCAGCGTCCGGGTCTGCGGGAACAGATCGGTGTCGATGAGCAGCCGCACCGACTTGCACTTACGGTTGGCCCGCTGCAGCAGCGTCATGGCCTCCGCCGCCGCGGTCGCCTCGTCCAGCATGGACGCGTTGGCGACCTCCATCGCGGTCAGATCCGCGACCATGGTCTGGAAGTTGAGCAGCGCCTCGAGGCGGCCCTGGCTGATCTCCGGCTGATACGGCGTGTACGAAGTGTACCAGGCCGGGTTCTCGACCAGATTGCGCAGCAGCACCGGCGGGGTGTGGGTGTCGTAGTAGCCGAGCCCGATCATCGAGGTGGCCACGGTGTTCGAATTGGCCAGTGCCGCAAGCTCGGCGAGCGCCTCGTGCTCCGACAGCGCGGGCGGCAGCGCGTCGAGGCCGTTGCCCGCGGGCGCGTCCAGAATGCTGGCGGGGACGGCCTTGGTGGCGAGTTCGTCCAGCGACTCGACGCCCACGGTCTCCAGAATGCGGCCGGTCTCTCCGCTGTCGGGGCCGATGTGGCGGTCGGCGAAGGATCGAGTCCAGATCACGTCTGCTCCAGGGGGTGGGCGGGGGTCGGTGCGGGACCGACACTGCTACTGCCCTCCCCCTCTGTCCTCGATGCCTGAGAGATTCGGGCCACGACCTTGCGGCCGTTGCCCTTTCACCATGGGCGGGCGACGCGAGGCCACCACTTTCCAGAGGCGTCGAAACTCCGCACGGTCCCTTGTGCCTGAGAGATTGACGGGGAGGTGCTGCTCCTTCGGCGTCCGAGGCTACCCCCGGAACTCTCCCGCACGGCTGCGACGCACTCGCTAGTTTAAGCGGGCGCAGGTTACAGATATGTTGCCTGGGTTCCGTTTCACATCGCGCCCGCCTCCGGGCAACGAAAATGCGCGCCACCCAACGGGTGACGCGCATCGCGGAAAGACGATCTAGCCGGTCTTGCTCATCCGCGCCTTGCGGCGGAAGGACAGTTCATCCTCGGGACGCTCGCTGGTGCTGCCCGCCTCGGCGCGCTCGGCCGGGAAGTTGGCGATGGCCCCGGTCAATTCGCGCATCGCGCCGCTGACGGCGATGCCGAACACACCCTGACCACCCTGCAGTAAATCGACCACTTCCTCGGCGGAGGAGCACTCGTAGACGGTGGCGCCGTCGGAGAACAGCGTGATCCCGGCGAGGTCTTCGACGCCGCGGCTGCGCAGATGATCCACGGCGATGCGGATGTTCTGCAGCGAGATGCCCGCGTCCAGGAGACGCTTGACGATCTTGAGGACGAGGATGTCCTTGAACGAGTAGAGGCGCTGGCTGCCGGAGCCGGTGGCACTGCGGATGGACGGGACGACCAGTCCGGTGCGGGCCCAGTAATCGAGCTGGCGGTAGGTGATCCCGGCCACCTGGCAAGCGCTGGGCACCCGGTAGCCCACGAGTTCGTCCGGCACCGTGTCATCGGGGAACAGCCCTGGCTGCACCACATCCTGAGGTTGCGGTTGATCTCCCACTGACTACTCCCTTACTGCTTGCCTATCAGGGCTGGGCTCGTGTCTCGAGGACGTCTGGAGCGTTGGCCTATCAATCGAGGCTACTCCCCTGATTGTTGCCGGAGAATCGGCACCGTCCAAGCATGAACGGGCGCGTGTTTTTAACCCTAAACCTGAGGTAGAGACACTGTTTTGTCTCTTTTGGAGATCAACCCGGAATCATCGCCAGGTCAGGAACTGGTCAGCTGTCCGTCGCCTTGAAGTCATCCGGAGATACCGATTCGAGAAACTCCTTGAACTTCTCGACCTCGTCCTCGCGCTCGTCCGGCATGACCAGCCCGGCCTCCTCGAGCACCGGCTCCTCGGCATAGATCGGGCACCCCACCCGCAGCGCGATGGCCACCGAATCCGACGGCCGCGCCGAGATCCGCAGATCGTTCTCGAATACCAGGTCGGCGTAGAAGGTGCCCTCCTGCAGATCCACGATCCGCACTTCCTTGAGGGTGTGACCGAGCTCCTTGATCAGAATCTTGATCAGATCGTGGGTGAGCGGGCGGATCGGCGTCACGCCCTCCTGCTCCAACACGATCGCGGTGGCCTCGGCCTGTCCGATCCAGATCGGTAGATAGCGATCCCCGGAAACCTCTCGCAGCAACAGCACGGGCTGATTCTGTGGTTGTTCGACACGGATGCCGATCACACGCATTTCGCTCATCGCACTGCCTCCCAAATCCTCACCGGCCGCCAGCCCCCGGCTGTAATACCGAGTCTAGGCGAAGATTTCAGCCCCCGAGGGAAGCGCGCACAGAGGTCTTCACCAGGCAGGTGTGCAGCGTCAGCGACAGTGCCGCCAACTCCCGGACCGTCTCCTCGGCACGCGCGCGGGCATCCGCGTCACGGCTCTTGGCGATCGGGGCGGCGATCTGCGCGACCATGGCGGCCTCGCGATCGGCGGCCAGCTTGAAGGCGCGCAGATGCCTTGCCTCCAAACCGAATTCGCTCAGCGCCTTGGCCGTGCGCGCCAGCGTGACGGCATCGCCGTCGAAATACCCTGCCGCGCCGGGGGTGATGAGATTGGCGCGGATCAGCTCGGTCAGGAACTTCTCGTCGATGCCGGCCTGATCGAGCAGATCCGCCCGGGTGATCCGGATCTCGTGATCGAACCGGAGCTCCTCGGGCGACACCTCACCGGGCACGGCGTTCAGCCGGCGCAGGCGGCCACCGCCGTTGGCGGCGAGGCTCTCTGGCGAATCGGGCATGGCCCCGAGCCCTCCCACGGCGTTCGCCCGGGCCCGGGCCTCCCGGACCCCGAGCGTCGCCGCCCCACTGTCGATCGCTTCCAACTGTTCCTTGATCACCTTCAACGGCAGGTACTGATCCCGCTGCGCGGTCAGCACGAAGCGCAGGCGCTCGACGTCCGCCACATGAAAACGGCGGTACCCCGAGGGCGTGCGCTCCGGGCTGATCAGACCCTCCGATTCCAGGAATCGGATCTTGGAGATGGTGATATCCGGAAAATCCGGACGCAGGAGATCCAGCACGGAGCCGATCGACATGCCTCCGCGCGTCCACTGCGCTGCGCCAGTCATTCCGCTCGGCCCTATAGCGCCGAATCGCTTGCGGCGGACTTGGGACCGGTCAGGAAGACGAGGCGGAACTTGCCGATCTGCACCTCGTCGCCGTTCTGCAGCTCCGAAGAGTCCACCGGCTCCCGATTGACGTAGGTGCCGTTGAGGCTGCCCACATCGACCACCTGGAAGGTGTCGTCGTCCTGGCGGAACTCCGCGTGGCGACGGCTGACGGTGACATCGTCCAAGAAGATGTCGCTGTCGGGGTGGCGACCCGCCGAGGTGGTCGGCTGGTCGAGCAGGAAGCGCGAACCGGCGTTCGGGCCACGCTTGACCACCAGCAGGGCCGCGCCCGTCGGCAGCCCCTCCACTCCCTGTACCGGCTGCTCGCCTGTCTGCTCGGGGCGCGACGTGTCGACCTCGTTCAGGAAGTCGGCGCGGAACACCGAAGTGGTCTCTGCTGCCGTTTCCTGGTAACCCGGGTCCTTGTTCTCGCTCACCCTTGCTCTCCTCCTCGAACCGAATAATCCATGCAAGCAGTTGATGCCCTCAGCGATGCGGCGCTCCGGCCGCTCCCCGCTTCGGGTAGGTCCGGAAAATCCGGGCACCGGCTGCGCGCACTTCTGTTGGCATTGACCGTACCCTGCCAGGGCGTACCCGTGCAGGTAGAACTGTGAAGGCTCCTTCAGCCTCCGATAACTCCTTGATAACCTGCGGCATCCAGGAGCTTTCCGAGTGCGGCGTCGAGCGCCTCGGCGGAGTCCGCCTCGACCTCGAAGAGCCAGCCGTCGCCGTAGGCGTCGGAGTTGACCGTCTCGGGTTCACCATCCAGAAGATCGTTCACCGCAACGACTTTGCCCGCCAGCGGGGCGTAGATGTCGGACACGCTCTTGGTGGACTCGATCTCGGCGATGCTCTCGCCGTGCTTCACAACGGCGTCCACCGCGGGCAGCTGCACGAACACGACGTCACCCAGCTGCGATTGCGCGTAATCGGTGATACCCACCCGCACGCGGGTCGGACCGATCTTGCTCACCCACTCGTGCTCTTCGGAGTAGCGCAAATCATCGGGTACTGCGGTCACTGGCAGTGTCCTTTCAACGGGCGTTCCTCTCGGGATCGTCGTCGATCCGTCGGCCACACCCTATCGGGAGTGATCATGGTGTGGCACGGGCGGTATCGCTCGGGCCACCGGGTGGGATCGCGCGGGCCACGGCGATGGCCTTGCCGAGATAGAGGATTCCGGTCCAGACGTACACTGCCGTGCCCCAGATCAAGAATGCCCCACCAAAGGCCCGGCCGAAACCCGCGGCGGCCCAGTCCATCTGCCCGGCCAGCAGCCAGGGCAGCGCGGACATGAGCGCGAAGGTGGCGGCCTTGCCCAGGTAGATGACGTCGGGCGGGGGCAGGTCGCGGCGGCGGTAGACGCGCAGGGTGAGGGTCAGGATGGCATCGCGGCCGACCAGGACGAGCACCACCCACCAGGGCAGGATGCCGCGAATCAGGAAGCCGCCCAGGGTCGCCAGTAGATAGAGGCGGTCCACCAGCGGGTCGAGGATCGCGCCGAGTTTGGACGACTGGTCCAGCAGCCGGGCCAGCTTGCCGTCGAGGAAGTCGGTGATGCCGCTGACCACCAGCAGCGCGAAGGCCCAGCCGTCGGCCTTCTGCGCCAGCAGCAGCCACAGGAACACCGGGACGCCGATCAACCGGATCACGCTGAGCAGATTGGGCACCGTGAGGATACGGTCGCTGTAGACCGGCTCGGTGTGCGGTTCGGTTGTCACCACTCGATCCAACCTCAATCGTCGGCGCATCTCCATCCGGGCACGCCGCCTACTGCTTGAGAGAGTTCTGTGCAATCCTTCTCATTACGTGGTTGAGCAGCGAGAGGAAAGACCATGCCCGACTTCGACTATGACGTCGTCGTGATCGGTTCCGGGTTCGGGGGGAGCGTCAGCGCGCTGCGCCTGAGCGAGAAGGGCTACCGGGTGGCCGTGCTGGAGTCCGGCCGCCGCTGGAACGCCGAGGACATCCCCAAGACGAACTGGAATGTGCGCAAGGCGATCTGGGCCCCGAGGCTGGGTCTGACCGGGACGCAGCGGATCAGCATTCTGGGCAAGTGCGCGGTGTTCTCCGCCTCGGGCGTGGGCGGCGGGTCGCTGATCTACGGCAATACCCTCTACGAGCCCTTGCCTGCCTTCTACACCGACAAGCAGTGGGCGCACATCACCGACTGGCGGGCCGAGCTCGCGCCCTATTACGACCAGGCGCAGCGCATGCTCGGGGTCGCGCCGAACCCGCGCATGACCCCCGCCGACGACGTGATCCGTTCGGTGGCAGCCGATCTGGGCGTGGCCGACACCTTCCACGCCACCAATGTGGGCGTCTTCTTCAACGAGGACGCGCCGGGTGAGGAAGTCGACGACCCGTACTTCGGCGGCGCGGGACCCCGGCGCAACGGCTGCATCCACTGCGCGCGCTGCTTCACCGGCTGCCCGCACAATGCCAAGAACACCACCCCGAAGAACTACCTGTACCTGGCCGAGCAGGCGGGCGCGCACGTGTTCGCGCTGACCACCGCCGACAAGGTGCGACCCATGACCGGCGGCGGCTACGCCATCGAGACCTCACGATCGGACCGCTGGGTTCGCAAGGGGCGCAAGGTGTTCACCGCCGAGCAGGTGGTCTTCGCCGCCGCCGCGCTGGGCACGCAGAAGCTGCTGCACAAGATGAAGGACGAGGGCGTGCTGCCGCAGCTCTCGCCCCGGCTCGGCGAGCTGACCCGGTCGAACTCCGAGGCGATCCTGAATGTGGTGAGCAAGGCCCGCGACGACTTCGCCGAGGGCATCGCCATCACCTCCTCGATCCATCCCGAGCCCGACACCCACGTCGAGGTGTGCCACTACGGCAAGGGACAGAACGGCCTGTTCCCGCTGTCGGTGCCGCTGGTGGACGGCGGCGCGTTCCGGTTCCTGCGGTTCCTGCTGGCCATGGTGCTGCATCCGGTGGTGTTCGCGCGCAGCCTCAATGCGCGTCGGGCCTCGGAGAAGTCGGTCATCCTACTGGTCATGCAATCCCTCGACAATTCGCTGACCTCGTTCCGGCGCTGGGGGCAGCTCAAGACCAAACAGGGGACGGGCAAACCGAATCCGACGTGGATCCCGCTCGCCCACGATGTCGGCCGCCGCTTCGGCGCGAAGGTCGACGGGGATGTGCAGATGCTGGCGATGGACGTGTTCAACATCCCGGCGACCGCGCACTACATCGGCGGCTGCGTGATCGGCGAGGGCCCGGAAAGCGGTGTGGTGGACCCGTATCAGCGTGTGTTCGGCCATCCGGGCCTGCACATCGCCGACGGCTCGGCGGTGACGGCGAACCTGGGCGTGAACCCGTCGCTGACCATCACCGCGCAGGCCGAGCGCGCAATGGCGTTCTGGCCCAACCGAAACGAGGCCGATCCGCGGCCGGAGCTGGGCTCGGCGTATCGCCGCATCACGCCGGTCGCGCCCAAGCACGCGGCGGTGCCGGACTTCGCGCCGGGCGCGTTGCGGCTGCCCATCTTCCCCACCGACTACCCGACGGATCCGGCGTTGCCCGTGAACTGAGCAGTGACGACACGGAACTGCGGAGTGACCGTGCGCGGCGGCGTGCCCGCCGGTAGTTTGGGGCGTTGTGCCCGTACCATTCCCGGTATCGATTCGACGAGGAAGGTGAGAGCCGATGCTCGTCCGAGTGCAGAACGCCGCCGGCACGCACGCCGAGAAGGTGCTCATCGATTGGCTGCGCACCTGGAAGGGCGCGACCGACCCCAAGGGCGTCGCGACGGTGAATTGCAGTCTCTTCCACGGTGATCGGCTGCATCCGTTCGACGCCGTGGTGTGGACGCCGACCAGCTGCGTGGTCATCGAGGCCGAGGCGCTCTCGGAGAAGATGAGCGGCGAGCTGGAGATCCCCGTCAACGGGCCCTGGCGCGTCGGTGACCGCATCCTCACCTTCGACGGCGGCGACAAGCGCAATCCGCTCGACAAGTCCCGCGAACACACCTTCGCGCTGCAGAACTGGCTGGCCGAGCGCGGTCTGGGGCAGCGGGTCATTCACGGCATCGTGCTGGTGGTGCCGCCGCCGGGTTCGGATCTGCGGGTGACCCAGCTGTGGAACGACCCGAGCTTCCGGGTGCTGCTGGGTGACGAGCGGGCGTTGCGCGACCACTTCACCGGGCTGCTCTCGCGCGGGCGGCCGCAGTGGTCGGCCAACGATGTGGCATGGGCGTTCCGCGGGCTGGGCATCCTGCCGTACCTGCCGGGACCGCAGGACCTGATCAACGAGGGTTTCCTGGGGCCGGTGGATGTCACGCTGTGGCACGGCGGCCCGCAGCAGGCGCAGGCCGAGGCGTTCGCCGAGGAGCAGGCCCGGCTCGAGGCCGAGCACGGGTCGGCCGGGCGCGGGCTGGCGATTCCGGCGCCGTGGTTCGCGCCGTGGAAGTTGTATCCGCGGCGCAGCGATCGCCTCGAACTGGGGCGCGGATTCATGCGGGTGATGCTGGGATTGGGCTTCCTGGTGGCGGCCGCGTGGGGAATCTGGTTCATGGCCGCGATCATCCTGTCGTACTGAGCGATCAGTCCGGCAGAGCCCGGGCCGGGCGCGTTGCCGTGAAGTAGCGGAACGGCGGATAGAGGGCGCAGACGAGCGCGATCGCGGCCGCGGTACCGCCCAGCACATCGGTCGGATGGTGGTATCCGAAGCCGACCATGCCGATCATGACGGCCGGTAACACCACCGCCATCACGATCACCGACACCGCGCGCACCCGGCGCGACTCGCTCACCAACGCGAAAGCGGTGACGACGGCGACCAATTGGACGGTGTGCCCGCTCGGGTAGGCCAGGTAGTGGTCCAGCTGGCGATCCCAGAACGGTTTGAGCGCATAGGTATTCACCGCGACCACCACCTCCGGGGCGAGCAGCGCGAAACCCGCGGCCCACCACTGCCGCCGGTAGGCGAACCAGGCCGCGAACGCCACGAGCAGCGGCAGCACGACGTAGCTGTTGCTGGGGAACACCAGCACCCGGTAGACCCAGGTGTGCGCGTCCAGCGCCGAATGAATCCGATGTTCGAGGGCCTCGTCCACGCTCGTGGAGCCGCCGTCGGCC
>NZ_JBSGBY010000370.1:0-8505 GCF_053601505.1 Nocardia sp. NPDC004722 | reverse complement strand
CGAGGCGCTCGAGGAATACGCCCGCGCCCGGCGCGCGCTCGTGGACGGCGTCGGCGTGGAGCCCGGCCCGGAACTGAGCGAGGTGCACGCGCGCATCCTGCGCGCCGAACTGCCGCCGGTGCTGCGCCCCGCCCGCACCGTGGCCACCCCGGCCCAATTGCCGCCCGACATCGCCGATTTCACCGGCCGCTCCCGGGTGGCCGAGGAACTCGCGGCCCAGCTCACCGGCGGCGGACCGGCGGTGGCCATCTCCGCGGTCGGCGGCATGGGCGGCGTCGGCAAGACCACCCTCGCGCTGCACGTCGCCCACCGGTTGCGCGACCGCTTCCCCGACGGGCAGCTGTATGTGAACCTGCGCGGCGTGGACCCCGAACCGGTGCCGCCGGGCGACGCGCTGGGCGGTTTCCTGCGCGGGCTCGGCGTGGCCGAGGGCGATATCCCGCCCGCCGTGGACGATCGGGCCGCGCAACTGCGAACCATGTTGAGCGACAAGCGGATTCTCGTGGTGCTCGACAATGCCCGCGACAGCGCCCAGGTGGCGCAGCTGCTGCCGGGCACACCCGGCACCGCCGTGCTCATCACCAGCCGCTCCGCGCTCACCGAACTGCCCGCGGTGCGCCGCACCCGCCTCGACGTGCTCGAGCGCGAGGAGGCGATGACGCTGCTGATCCGCATTCTCGGCGCGGAACGGGTTGGCGGGGAACGGGATGCGGCCTACGCCCTGATCGAGCAGTGCGCGTATCTGCCGCTGGCGGTGCGCATCGTGGGCGCGCGACTGGCGGTGCGGCCGCAGTGGACCATCGCCTCGCTGGTGGCGCGGCTGGCCGACGAGACCCGGCGGCTCGAGGTGCTGCAGACCGGCGACCTCACCCTGGAGACGGCCTTCCGGCTCGGCTACGGGCAGCTCAATCCCGAGCAGGCCAGGGCGTTTCGCACACTGGCGCGCGCCGACGTGCCGGACTTCCCGGTCGACGGCGCGGCCGCGCTGCTGGGCGTGCCGGTGCCGCAGGCGGAACTGCTGTGTGAATCGCTCGTGGATCTGAGCCTGCTCGAGACGCCCGCGCCGGGCCGCTACCGCTTCCACGACCTGCTGCGGCTGTTCGCGGCGAGGCTGGCCGGGAGCGCCGAGGGCCGCGACGCCAGCGAGAAGGAGTCGGAGATCGTGGTCCGGCTGCTGGACTACTACCTGGCCAGCACCAAGAACCTGCTCGGCGCACTGGATTACAGCAACACCACGCTGCTGTTGGTGCCGACCATGGCCGCCGGGCACGCCTTCACCGGCGGCGCGGAGGGCCAGTCCTGGAACGATATCGAGCGGCCGGTGATCATCGCCCTGCACCGGCAGGCGGCGCGCATCGGGGGCCGCGCGGTGGCGCTGGCCGCCGATCTGGCCTGGGTGATGTCGGAGCTGATGGACACTGGCAGCCGCGCCCGCGAGCTCGCCGACGGCCTGGAAGCGCTGCTGGACACCGCGATTCGGATCGAGGACCACGCCAGCGCCCGGCGCATCCGGGTGGCGCTGGGTGCGATGATGCAGATCGGGCTCGGCGAGGTGGAGGCGAGTCTGCAATTCCTGCAACCGATCTCGCAGCCCGCCGATGACGCCGAACGCCGGTTGCAGGTGCTGGCGGAGATTCTGCTCGGGGTGGCGGATCGGCGGATCGGCAATACCAAGGACTCGCATCGGCACTACGCCAATGCGATCGCATGGACCCGGTCGCTGGACGATCGGTCGCTGGAGGCGTGGATTCTGGCGCTGGCCACCCGCACGCTGTGCGAGTCCGGTCAGTACGCGGAGGCGGTGGCGGTGGCCGAGCGGGCCATCGAATTGGCCCGGGAGTCCTCCAACGCGGTCGCGCTGGGATGGGCCACGCACGAATTGGCCGCCACCCGTTCGATGCTCGGGGAGCACGACGTGGCGCTGGCGCTGGCCGAGGACGCGGTCGCGATGACCCACCGCAACGGGGTGCGGCTGTGGGAGGGCTGGGCGCGCACCCGGCTGGCCCAGATCCATCTGCGGGCCGAGGACCATGCCGCCGCCGAAGACGAGGCGACCCAGGCGCTGCGGCTGCTCAGCAAGGCCGCCGATCCCCTCGACCGGGCTCGCGCGCTGTCGCTGCGCGCGACGGCCCGCGCCGCCCGCGGCGAGGTCGAGGAGGCGGCCCGGGAGCATGCCGACGCCGCCGAGATCTTCCGGCGCGCCGGACTGCCCGCGCCCACCCTCGCGACCCTGTTCGCACCGGGACCGGCGACCTCGTAGAGCGCGTTTATTCGATATTTATCGGGTCGTGGGAATGTCCCTGCACGTGGGTGCCCCGGGGCTGCAACACCCGGGGCATTCACGTGATGAGGTCATGACCCGTTTGCGTACGAGGGGTGTGCATACGGCTCATGCAGGTCCGGAAGCCGTCGCCAGGGTGGGCGGCGGTGTCTCCGGAACCGCATCCGCTGTCCCGGGCACAGTTCGCCCGTCCAGCCACAGGCCCAGGCGGCGCAGCTGCGCGGTGGCCGTCCCGGATTCGAATTCGCCGCGTTTGGCGGCAGTGAAATACCGCTGCATCGGGTAGTCGAGGTAGATGCCGGTGCTGGCGTGGATGTGCACGGCCGTGTGGGCGACGCGATGCCCGGCCTGCGCGGCCCAGAATTTCGCCACCGCGAGCTCGGAATCGGCCGGGAGACCGTGTGATTCGCGCCAGGCCGCCTGCCACAGCGTGAGCCGGACCGCCTCGACGTCGATGTAGGCGTCCGCGAGGCGCTGCCGCACCGCCTGGAACGCGCCGATCGGCTTGTCGAATTGCTTTCTGGTGCGGGCGTATTCGCAGGTCATCTCCAGAGCGCGGCCGAGCACGCCGAGCTGGTGGGCGCAGGTGACGAGCGTGGCGCGCCGGGCCGCGAAGGCCGCCGCGCCCGGTGCGGTGAGCGCGTTCTCGGCGGGCACCGACACCTCTCGCAGTTCGAGCAGGGCGGCGTCGGCGCCGTCGACGGTGTGCTGCGGGGTGACGGTCAGGCCCTCGGTGTCCCGGTCCAGCAGGAGCAGTAGCGAATTCGCGCCCGCGCGGGCCTCGAGGAGGAAGCCGTCGGCGAAAGCCGCCGCCGCGACCGCCGACCGAGCGCCGGTGACCCGCCAGCCGCCGCCGTCCCGCTCGGCCTCGAAAGCCACGAATTCGCGAGCCAATACGGGTGCGAGCGTGGCTTCGCCGCGCAGCAGCGGAGCTGCCCAGCGTTCGAGTTGGCTCTCCCCGCCGAATTCGGCGAGCGTGGCCGCCCCGACGGCAATGCTGGTGGCATACGGTGCGGCGGCCAGGTTCGCGCCGATCTCGGCCAGGATCGCGCACTGTTCGAGCGGTCCGTAGCCGCCGCCGTACGCGCGTTCGGGGAGCGCGGCCTCCAGTAGTCCGCTGTCCGCCATGGCTTTCCACAGTTCGGGGTCGAAGCCGGTGTCGGGCCGGGGGTGGCGTTGCGTCCAGTCCGCGAGCAGTTCCCTTGTCAGGCCCGCGAGTTCGCGCTGCGCCTCGGTGTATTCGAAATCCATTGTGCTACTCCTGTATTCAGCGGGTGACCGGCAGGCCCAGCGCGGTCTTGGCGATGATGTCGCGCTGCACCTCGTTGACGCCGCCACCGAAGGTGAGGATGAGGGCGGCGCGATGCAGCCGTTCGATGCGTCCCGCCAGCGGCACGCCCGGGGAGTCCGCGCGCAGCACCGCCTCCGCGCCGAGCACCTCCATGAGCAGGCGGTAGCCCTCGAGGGCGAACTCGGTGCCGAAGACCTTGGTGGCCGAGGCGTCCGCGGGTGAGAGTTCACCGCGGTCGGCGGCCCAGGCGGTGCGCCAGTTGCGCAGTTTCAGGTATTCGGCGTGCGCGTGCACGCGGGCCAGATGCAGGCGCACCCATTCGGCGTCCATGACGCGGGTGCCGTCCGGCCGCACGGTGTCGCGCGCCCACGCGGTCACCTGTCGCAGCGATTCCTGCAAGGGTGCGGCCGAGGCGAGGGCCACGCGTTCGTGATTGAGCTGGTTGGTGATCAGCGACCAGCCCTGGTTCTCGCCGCCCACCAGGCTGGTGGCGGGCACGCGGACATCGGAGTAGTAGGTGGCGCTGGTGCCGACCCCTGCCATGGTGTGCACCTTGGTCCACGAGAAGCCGGGTGCCGTGGTCGGGACGATGAAGATCGACAGTCCGGCATGCTTGCTCGCCGTCGGGTCGGTGCGGGCGGCCAGCCAGATGTAGTCGGCGTATTCGATGAGGCTCGTCCACATCTTCTCGCCGTTGATGACGTACTCGTCGCCGTCGCGGACCGCGCGGGTGCGCAGCGACGCGAGATCGGTGCCCGCGCTCGGCTCGGAGTAGCCGATGGCGAAATGCACGTCGCCGCGCGCGATCCGGGGCAGGAAGTCAGCTTTTTGTGCCTCGGTGCCGTAGCGCATGATGGTCGGGCCGACGGTGTTGACGGTGAGGTACGGCAGCGGTAGGCCCGCCGCGGCGGCTTCGTCCAGGAAGATCAGCTGGTCCAGCATCGAACGGCCTTGCCCGCCATGCTCTCGCGGCCAGCCCAGCACCAGCCGGCCGTCCCGGCCCAGTTGCCTGACCACCTCCTTGTAGACGCGCCCGTCGCCGTGCTCGCCGCCCGGTCCCGGCCGCAACCCCGCCCGAACCTCGGGGGTGACGAGATCGGCGAAATACTCCCGCAGTTGCTTGCGCAACCGGTCCTGGTCTTCGCTAAAACTGATGTGCATGAGCCGAAACTACGAATCGGCGAGGCCGGATCCGCGTGTGTGGCAGCAAGCTGCCATTCGAGCACGCGACCGCGGTCCGATGTCACGATGGGGGCGGTGATGCACAAGCACGGCGGCGGGATCGTCCGGTTCAGCCAGGAGGGCCACTGGGATCGGGATGTCCACCGGCTGCTGAGCCATGCCCGGCACGAGGCGGTGGTGGCGGTGTCCAATCCCGCGCCGTCCAGCGATCATCTGCGGCTCGGGCAGGTGGTGGTCGACGATCTGCTGACGGCGGGCGCTCGGGTGCGGCTGCTGTACTCCCCCGACTATCTGGAGATCCGCGATCGTCAACCGCTGCTGCGGCATTCCGCGCGGGGTGCACAAATCCGGGTGGTCGACAACGACTTCCACAATGCGCTCATCATCGATCGCACGGTCGCGGTGCTGTGGAGCGGCGCGGGGGCTCGGCACCCGTACGCCTACCTGGTGCGTGAACCGGCGCTGCTGTCGGCGCTGCACCAATTCGCGCTGCTGAGCTGGCAATCCGGGCACGGGCTCGCCGCACCCGCCGCGTCCGTGGTCATCGGCGACACCGATCGCGCCATCCTCAACACCCTCAACCTCGGCCTCATCGACGAGGCCGCGGCCCGCCGCCTGGGCCTGTCGCTGCGCACCTACCGCCGCCACCTCGCCGACCTCATGACCCGCCTAGGCGTGCACAGCCGCTTCCAGATCGGCGTCCGCGCAGCCCAACTCGGCCTGCTCGACGACCCGGACTCCCGCTAGAGTTCGGCCATGCCCGAAAAGATCCTCCGCAATACGTTCACCATCACCGCCCCCGCGCAGGCGGCGTACGACCACCTGACCCGGCCGGAGAACTACATCGGCCTGTCCCCGTTGGTGGTGGCGGTCGAGGACGTGCAGGACGGCTCCTACGTGGCAGTCGAACGATTCCGCCTGCTGTCGCTGAAGTACGACAACCGCATTCGGGTCTCGCTGGAGGGCACCCCCGCCAGTTCGGTCTGGGGCGAGGTCAACAGCCCCGGCGGCGTCCACATGGCCTACCGCTTCGACCTCACCCCCACCCCCGAAGGCACCCGCGTCGACGACGAACTCCGCCTCCGCACCCCCTTCGGCCTGATGTCCTTCGCCTCCGGCCAAGCCCGCAAGGTCCAACTCGCCCGAGCCACCATCCTCGCCAACCGCCTCGCGACGTCCTGACGCCCTACCCGCCATACCCGACGATCTCACCGGCCGACTCGAAGGACCAGAACACCAGGACCGCAACGGGTTCCGACTAGGAACTCGCAGTCGCATCGAAAGGTGTTGTCACAGTTGACGGTTCTGCAGTGGAGCGAGGTCAAGAACTCCTTCGACCCGGGCGTGGGAGTACTTCGAGAGATTCGACAAGCCGCCGCTGCCATCTGCCGCCCAGGTCTTTTCGCACCCTGCCGATATGGAATTCGATGTCGACCTTCGCGAGTTACCGGGCCAGGTCGGGGTGGACACTCTGTGCGCTTTCCCGTGCACGATCGGTCGGCGGTTGGGCAAGCCTGTGTCCATGTGCTCAGAGTTCAGCACCACCTCCACCCGTCACCCGGTATTCGGTTTCGCCCAGCCGCTGACCGCGTGGTGCTGCTGATAGATCCAAAACTTGCCTGACGTCTTCCGTGCTGGAACCGGATGCGAGCACATGAATTTGCGCCCCCGCATCCACCGCAATTCGACATTTGCGGATAGTGGCCGGCCTCGGATCAGCAACGGCTGGTTGATCTTCCGCCGCGCTGCGCAGGCCGATTCGGTCAACGCGCCACGCGGCAGGAGCGATGTTCGTCAGTGGATCGCTCGTTGCCGACGTCCAGGTTCATTGCCAGTCCGTGGTCACCGGAATAAGAACCTCCAGTCGGACATCGAAGGCGAACGGGAGACCTCGTCGGCTGATCGTCCACCACGGGCTGACCGTGGCGATGTCGCCGTTGATCTCCTCAATCGCACACATAATTCGGGTGAGGCGTGGGTAGGTCGAGGTCGGCGACAGGTCGCCTCCGAAGATTGCGCACTTGTCGATCAACCAGTGGGGGCGACCAAGGGCATCGACGAACTCGACGAGGACTATCCCTGGTTGCGGCTCATCGCACAGCCAGAGGGCAGCAGTGGCCGGTAGTTCACACTTGTCGCCCACGGCCCATTTCGATGTCATGGCGGGACCCTACCGACGTCGCCCTACGAATGCGATTCCAAAGGTCAACGGTAGACCGTACGGCACTGTTCCCCCTGGCATTCCAACCCAGACCACGCCCGGTTCGGACAGCGTGGCATGCGGCATAGCGCGTCGATGCCCCAATCCCCGTCAGGTGTGGAAAAACCCCACTACCCCGTACGCGGGCGACTGCGCTGCCACCTTGGCCAACTCGATGGCGCTCGCGACGACCCCGAGATCGCCAGACTTGAGCGCGGACCGCTGCTCGACGGTCGTGGCATCCCATTGCGCTACAGCTCGAACACACTCCTTATGGGACCACTCGCCGCAATACCCATCGTCCGACAGTTCATCCCACGGTGTGGGAGCGTTGGAGAATTCGATCACTTCGAAATTGATCGCATCAATGTTCAGCATGTGAGTGCGTTCGTCGATCGCCAATCTGGTGCGCGTGATTGAAGGTTCGGGAGTACTCACTGCGGGATTTTGTCCGCTTTACCTCGCTGAGTACTCCCGACCTTGTCGCCGTCTGTCGACCTGAAGGTATGCGGGTGAGGTTCGGGGAGATCGCTCGTAGCGGTGTCGGTCCACCAGTGGCCAAACCGAACAGCCTTGTCAGAGGCTTTCAGGGCGTTCTGTGCGCACCTGGGTACGACGCTGAATCTAGGATTCGATGCGATGGACACAGTGTTCGAAACCGCGCCCTACACAATCGAATGCATCGAGTGCGGGGCGCAGATGGAAGCCACTGTCGTCGAAGTATTCGCGGCTGGCATTCACCAGTGGGAGCTCGAAGGCGAGTGTCCGAGATGCGGCAGCCGCTGGAACGAATGTGGTTACGAAACACCGCTTGCCGGGATGCGCGCGGCTATCTTGGCCGCTAATGGTCCCGCGACGATGCATCTCATCGGCGACAACGTCAGGCCCGCCGAGGTGATGCGCGCGCTTCGGACAGTTCGGACTCTGCCCCTCGCCGAGGCACGGGCCCTGGCGAACGAGCTTGGCAAACAGGGGCTGGAAGGAACCCGGGTCGAGATGGAAGCTCTGGCGGCTTCTCTTCGTGCGGCCGGAGCATCCATTCGCATCCGTGCCTCCGCCACACAGTGAGCCACACGCTGACGGCAGGTGCGGACTTTCCGCCGACCCCCGCCGACCCCGGATCGGCTCAGCCGTTGATCTTCAATGCTCCAGCGTTGGCCGGTTCCGTCCGCGCGCCTCGCGGGTGAAGCTGATGTTCTCAGAACATTCGGCGAACTGGCCGAGAAAGGCGATAGTCGACCCGCCGGTCTGGGATTCGTTCACCGTGCCCGTACGATCCAGGGGCTGGGTGACCAGCACCGCCGCACTGGTCCGCTTTCGCCCCCTAGAATGATCTTGTGGAGCAACGTGATTCGCCATATGCCGGGTACACCTGGTCTGAAGGGTATGACCGGGCGAATTATCGGTCGCCGGTGCGATCGGTGGAGTATGCGCTCGTCTCTGTCGCCGTATTGCTCTCGCCCGGTGGCGGATTGGCCGGGAACCTGGCCTCTCTGGCCGATCAGGCGCTCAATATTCCGGACTGGGTCCGGGACCGATATCCCAATTGGC
>NZ_JBSGBY010000369.1:0-8508 GCF_053601505.1 Nocardia sp. NPDC004722 | reverse complement strand
CCGGCGACATCCATTCCCGCAGCAGCGCAACGGTTCCCGGACGTCCCTCGGTGGCGGCCTGCTCGAAGCTCCACCGCACCTCGTCGAACGCGTCCGAGGCGGCGGAGGCGATCCGCTCGTCCGGATGCGCGCGCAGGAGCGAGACCTCGCGCAGCACCCGCCGGGTCGGGTAGTACCGCAGGGTGTCGAGCGCCGCCGCGGCCACCTCGAACGTCTCGTCGTGGATTGCCGCCAGCAGCCCGGATTCCGCCGCTACCGGCTCCTCCCACAGCAGCGTCGACGCGGCCGCCGCCCGCACCCGCGGGTCACGATGCCCGAGCGCGCGCACCAGGACCGGCATGAACTCGGCCTCACCGAATCCGAAACTCAGGGACTCCACCGCGGTCACCTGCAGCGGATGCTCGTCATCGCTCGCCACCGCGATCACGATGTCGGCCTCGGCGCGATCCATGAATCCCAGCGCGTGCCGCATGACCACGAGATCCCCACCGGCCCACCAGGTCCGGCGCATCGCCTCGGTGGTGGTGTCGTCGAATCCGGTCAGCACCTCCGAGGCGCGCAGCCGCACCGGCTCGGGCAGCGAGGCATCCAGCACCATGGCCGTCAACGGCGCGATGGACCGGTAGTCCTCCGCGCGCGCCAGCTCGTCGAAGTCCACGGGGCTCATTCGAACTCCTGCGCCTGCGCCACCAGATCGAAGAACACCCAGACCCCGCCCTTCTGATACGACTCCGGGCTCTCGGACCCGCCCAGGAAGGGGTACGGCGTGGCGATGTACACCTCGTCCGCGACGAGCGGCCCGAGCCGCCGCCGGATCTCGGCCACATGCCCGGGTTGCAGCACATAGGTGATGACGTTCGGATCGAACAGCACCTCGGAGACGAACGCGGTCGCGTCCGCGAACACCCCGTAGTCCTTGACGCCCGGACTGTACGGATCGAGGATGCCGTACTCGCCGGTGCGGCTGCTCATCAGGAAGGCGTGACCGAGATCGGAGTAGCCGACGACCGTGTCGTAGCGCGGATAGTGCTCGGCCCAGGCCGGCATCACCCGGTCCAACCGCTGGTCACCGATCAATCGGAAGGAAACGCTGGTCACTGCGCCCATCCAACCAGACCGACCGGGACTGACCCTCGACAGGTTCCACCGGACGCGGTAAAGATCGACAGGATCCGTCGCTGTGGAGGTGCCCGTGACCGAAGAATGGCGTAAAGCCGCTGAGCGCGTGCGCAACTGGGGCCGCTGGGGCGAGGACGACCAGCTCGGCACCCTGAATCTGCTGACCCCCGAACGCATCGCCCACGCCGCCACCCGCGCCCGGCAGGGCCGCAGCATCCCGCTCGGCGTGCCCTTCGACGCCTACGGCCCGCAGGGCGCGAGCGGCCAACGGCGCAATCCCATCCACCTGATGGCCATCGACGGCGGCGACGCCGAGCTCGCCGCCCAGCTCGCAGGGTGGGGCGGACCCACCGAGGCGCAGGTCGCGGGCATGTACGCGCACGGCCCGATGCGCTTCAACGACGACTACATCATGATGCCGCTGCAAGCCGCGACCCAGTGGGACGCGCTCTCCCACGTCTACTACGACGGGCTGCTCTACAACGGCTACCCGGCCGCCATGGTGACCAGCATGGGCGCGAGCAGACTCGGCATCGAACGGGTCGCCGAGCACGGCGGCGTGATCGGGCGTGGCGTACTGCTGGATGTGGCCCGCCACCGCGATCTCGCGCGCCTCGAACCCGGCACCGTCATCACACCGTCCGAACTGGACGCGGTCGCCGCCGCCCAGGACGTCGCCCTGCGACCCGGCGACATCCTGGTGATCCGCACCGGCTGGTGGACCCGCTTCCTCGAAACCCGCAGGCACTCCGAATGGTTCGGCGGCAGCCCCGGACTGAGCTGGCGCTGCGCGGAATGGCTGCACGAACACGACATCGCCGCGGTCGCCGTGGACAATCCGGCCGTCGAGGTGATGCGACCCGAGGACGGCGTCATGCTGCCCCTGCACATGATCACGCTGCGCGACATGGGCCTGCCGCTCGGCGAGATCTGGGACTTGGAGGCGCTGGGCCGCGACTGCGCCGAGGATGGCGTCCACGACTTCCTGCTGTGCGCGCCCGCCCTGCGGATCCCGGGCGCGGTCGGCACCCCGATCAGCCCGGTCGCGATCAAATAGCCTGGGCAGGAACGCTATTCAGAAGGCCGCGAGCGCGCAGGCTGCGAGGAAGACCACCTGCACCGCACCGCGCACCGGCAGCGGCATTGTCTGAATGCCGATCTTCTCTTGGGCGGCGCGGATGTTCGCGGGGAACAGGAACACCAGCATCACGGCCAGGCAGATCGCGGCGAGCGGGGCCGCCCACGGGACGAGAAGTCCGACGGCTCCGGCCAATTCGAGGAACCCGGTCAGGGTGATCAGCGCGGCCGGATTGGGCAGCCGCGGCGGGACCATGGCGATCAGGCCGTCGCGGCGAGGCTGCAGGAAATGCGCGGACGCGGTGAGCGCGAACATGGCGGCCAAGCCGATCCGGGCCGCGTGCGGCCACGAATCCAGCCAGTCGGCGGCGTGTAGCCACCCGGCCAGCCGGGCCAGTCCGGTGACGACGATAAGAACGATGAGCGGTGCCACCACGGACTCCTGGGGGAGAGAGCGAAACTGAACCCGTGACAACGTAGCGAGCAGCCCTGGCAATTCCGTGTCAGTCCGTGAACCGGGCCGCACCACCGAATTCATCGGCGCTGCTGCGTAACCGTGTCTTGTGCGGCGAGCGCGACTCGGATCCGTTCTGCCAGCGCCTGCGGATTCTCCAGGGGTGAGAGGTGTCCGGTATCCGGGATGACTTGCAGGGTGGCGGTGGGCAGGTACGGCAGTAGCTGCTCGTCGAGCACCGCGGGCGGATCGACCCGATCGTGCTCGCCCGCCAGCACCAGCACCGGGACCTCGATCCGGGCGACCGTCGCGGAGATGTCGCGGGCGATGGAATCCAGCGCCCACGCCTCGTGCGCGGCCGCAGACCCGGCCAGGCTGTCCGTGATTACCTGCGCGCGTAGGTGATCCGGGAGTGGCCGATGGGTGAGTACGTGGTCGAGCGCCCCGGCCGCCGCCTCGGCATCGGCGTAGGCGTGGGCGAGCAGCCGCTGATCCTGCGGTGTCACGACCGGTCGCGCGGGCGCCGGAGCGATCAGCACCACCTGCTCGAGACCGACCGGTCGGCGGGCCGCCAGCAACTGAGCGACCTTGCCGCCCATGGAATGCCCGACCAGCACGAACCGCTCCGGCGCGAGCTCGTTGATCAGGCACTGCGCGTCGGCGGCCAGCTGCCCGATGTCGTAGGGACCGGGGAGCGTCCGCGATTCACCCCACCCGCGATGGTCATAAGTGACCACCCGTCCCGGATATTCAAGATGGTGGATCAGCGGCGCGAAGGTGCGGTGCGATCCGCCCCAATAGTGCAGAAAGACCAGAAGTGGCGCATCGGAGTCACCGTCGTACAGGTGAATCGGGAGTCTGCCGCCCGCCACGGCTATTTTCTTCATGGCGATACGGTATGGTCGCCAGACCCGCCCCGGCCAGGTAGATTCGGGACCGCTCATGGTCAAAAATGGACAACCCATACGCACCCTGCAGTATGCGCCGCAGGCCGGTTCCGCCACCGGTCTCGAAGTGCTGGATTTCGTGAAACTGCGCCCCATGCCGGTCTCGGGTCGCGAGGTGATTCGCGGCGACTTCCATGTGCTCGCCCGCTGCACCGCCGGAACCGGCAGCATGACAGTCGATTTCGTGGCGCATCCGCTCACCGCGGGCACTCTCGCCTGGATTCGGCCCGGCTGGACCCACCGCTGGGACGATCTCGGTGATCTGTGCGGCGAGGTCATCCTGTGCCGGTCGGAACTGGTGCCCGCCGGGGCGCTCGGCCATCTGCCGTCACCCGCCACCCCGCCGGTGCTCACCGCGAACCCGTTGACCGACGCGGCATTCGAGCATCTGCTCGGTGAGTACGCCGCCGAACCCGTCGAGCCAGCGATCCTGCGCCACCTGCTCGGTGCCCTCACCCTGCGGCTGGCCGCGGGCCTGCCCGCACTGCCCGACCCCACCGACCTGTTCGACCGCTTCGGCCGGCTGGTCGAGCGCTACCACTCCGAGACCCGCGAAGTGTCCTGGTACGCGGCACAATTGGGCTACTCGCCGCGCACGCTGTCGCGGGCGGTGCACGCCGCCACCGGTTTCACCGCCAAGCAGTACCTCAACGCGCGCGTCGCGCTCGAGGCCAAACGCATGCTGGCCCACGAGCCGGTCACGACCGCGGAATGCGCGCGCCGCCTGGGGTTCGAGGATCCGGCCAACTTCACCAAGTTCTTTCGCGCCCAGACCGCCACCACGCCCACGAGTTTCCGGCTGGGACTTTCGAATCATGCTGCGCCCGAAGAGGAGACGCCGCACACCGGGGTGCCATCGGCTATCCGGTGATGGCACGCTCGGCGTACCGGAGAACCGTCAGGCCGGTGGTGGCGTCGGCGTCCAGCAGGCCAGTGGCGGGCCGGGCGGGGTGAGCTGGGACCAGCCGACGAGCGCGCCGATGCCCGCGCCGATCGCGGCCCCGGGGAAGGCGCTGAGGGTGCCGCCGATCAAGCCGCCGACGAGGGCGCCGATGATGGCGTTGCACTGATGCATGACCACATCCGGATCGTCCACGGGCGCGGTGGCGCTGGGTACGGGGGCGGGCTGCAGATCGAGCGGCTCCGCGAACGCTACGCCAGCTGTGAACACCGTGGCCGTGAACGCCATTGCGATGGTCGCTGTCAATCCTTTGACTTTCATCGCTCCTTCTTCCCTGCTGGTAGAAGTGTTATCGCGAGATATGGCAACCAGGTAGCTAATCCATGCGTACCAGAGTCCGCTGGCGTTTAGAGCGTTTCGGGAATTTTGTGACCACTGGGCTATGAACTTCGTGACCGCTGGGCGATTCGGCCGTGATCGGCGCTTCGCCGCTGTGTTCGAGGCGCTATACGGTGGAAGACATGCGTGTAGAGATCACCGGTGACGCCGGTGAATTCCAGCGGCGGGTCTCCGCCTTCCTGGATCGAGATCCCCTGCGGCACACGGTGATATGCACGGTAGTCGAGAACGAGTTGACGGGTCTCAACGTGCCCACGGAACCCTCGTCCTTCGTCTCCGTGCACACGGACGAAGTAGTGGGCGTCGCCATCCGGACCGCCGGGCGCGGCCTGTTTCTGGGCGAGATGCCGCAGGCGGCACTGCCGGAACTGGTCAGGCGATTCACGGAAATCCTGCCGGAACTCGCCGATGTCGTCGGGGCCGACGCCACCGCCGCCGAATTCTCCCGGATCTGGAGCGAATCGCGCGGTACCAGCCACCGCGTCGGGGTGCGGGAGCGGCTCTACCGGCTCGGCGGCCTGCGGGTGCCGTCCGCGCCCGGCGCACCGCGCCAGGCCACCGTGGACGACATCGAGGTGTGCCTGCGGTGGATCGCCGACATGGACCGCGAGATCGAGGGATTGCAGATGACGATCCCCGAATCGGCCCTGCGCGCCCGCCTCGCGGCCGGACGCTGGTGGCTGTGGGAGGACGGCGGGCGACCGGTGAGCCTGACCGCGCATCAGGTGCCCGTCCTGGGCTGGTCCCGGATCGGACCGGTCTACACCCCGCCCGAAACCCGGGGGCGCGGTTACGCTTCCGCGCTGGTCGCGCACGTGGCGGGCAGGGTGCGCGCGGCCGGGCAGGACGTCTGCCTGTACACCGACCTCGCCAACCCCACCTCGAACAAGATCTACCGCGCCATCGGGTTCGAGAGCGTGTTCGACCAGACGCAATACGTCCTGGAGAAGTCGGAGGAATGACCGTGGCCGCTGACCTGGCCGAAGTGGAATTGACCGTCGCCGGGGTGCGCCGCACTTTTCACGTGCGCGCGCCTGGACGTGACCGAGCGCCGATAGTGCTTGTGCTGCACGGCAATCAGAGCGGAATGGGTGCGCTGCCCGCCGAACCGCTGATGTACGGGTGGACCAGTTTCGCGCGGCACGCGGACGAGTGGGGGATCGCGGTGGCCTACCCGGCCGGGTGGGGCGGATGCTGGGCCGACGGCCGCGGGGTGACCGACGCCGATGCGGAGGGTATCGACGATGTCGCGTTCCTGAACGCCGTGATCGACTGGTGCGCGGAGGAATTCGACACCGACGGCGATCGCGCCGTGGTGGCCGGAATCTCCAACGGCGCGTTCATGGCCCACCGGATGGCGGTGGAGGCCGGTGACCGGGTGGCGGTGTTCGCGGCCGTCGCGGGCGGGCTTCCGGACGCGCTGGCGGGCATCCGGCCCGGATACGCCGTGTCGGGGCTGCTCATGAACGGCGATGTGGATCCGGTGGTGCCGATCGGGGGAGGGTTCTCCCGCCATCGCGGTCAGGACGGCGAAATACGCGGCGGCACCTGGGGTCTGGCCGAGTCCGCGCGGCATTGGCGGGAGATCGACGGCTGCTCGGTGATCGGCGAACCGGTCACGGCGGAGGGTTCGCGCCGCATCATCGCCAGCGACGGCGCGGGCGGCACTTCGGTGCTGGAGTGGACGGTGTTCGGCGGCGGCCACACCTGGCCCGGCACACCCGTTCCGGAAGAATATGCGGGGACGCCCGCCTCAGCGGTGTCACTGGAATTCGATGCCGCCGAGGAGATCTGGCGCTTCGCGCAGCCGCTGCTCATCCCGGCCGAGGCCCGCAAGCTGTGAACCGATCCTCACACGGCGAAAGAGCCGCCGACGAAACCGTCTGCGGCTCTCAGTATTTCCTGGATGGCTCCGAGTGTCTTCCATCAGTTGGCGGTGTTGACCGGAAGCGACAGCACCACCTCCTGCTCGTTGTCGGGCAGGTAGTGCACTCCGATCACCCGGCCCACCTGCACCAGCGACACCGCCGCCGGGGGCAGGAACTTCTCGGTGCGGGCCTCGAAGGTGCTGCCGTCGGGCCGGGTCACCACCAGCACGAGATCCAATCGTGAATGGCCGTCGCGGATCTCGCCGGGGACGCTCAGCGAGCGCACCACCGCCTGGGCCGCGATGCCCCGCCGGGCGATATCGAGCTTGGCGGGAGTGGTGAAACCCTTGCGGATATTCGCCGCGTTCATCGCCTCCTGGGCAGCCGCGGTGTCGCCGGACAGGTCCACCTCGACCTTCTCGGTCTTGCCGGGCAGGTAGCGGACCGGCAGCACCACGCCGGGACGCAGCAGCGCCAGTTGGGTCAGCGGCACGATCAGCTTGGCGTAGGACGGGAACACCTTGCCGTCGGCGCCCTCGACCCGGAAGTCGATGCGCACCTGCGGCTGCTCGTTGAGGTAGACGCCGGTCTGCCGGACGCCCTCGACGGTGCCCAGGCCCACCAGGCCGTTGCGGAACTGCGAACTGTTGTTGCCGGTGAAGGCCGACATGATGCCGTCGCCGGTGAAGGCGAACACGATCGGGACGATGGTCAGGGCGATGATCGGCAGCGCCATCTGCGGGCCGACCCAGCCGAACACATCACTGGAGGTGAGGCCGTGCCAGAGGTAGTAGCCGACGGCCAGGACGCCGAAAACGAGTGCGGCGAGGCGGATCTGATTCTTCATGTGCTTTCCGGATTCAGACGTGGATGATGGGCCCGCTCATGCCCGGTGGCACGAGCGGGGTGGACCGGGGCCCCGGGTCCGGGGCCGAAGGGATGAGGCTGGCTCAGCCGTGGTGACGAGGCGGGCTCAGCCGCCGACGACGGTGCTGCACGCGAACACGATCTCGAACTTCTCGGTCTTCGGGCCGGCCATCGGGTTGGACATGTCCACGCCGCCGACGCCCTCACCGGAGACGGTATAGGTGTTGCCGCTCTTGGTCACCTTGGCCGAACCGCCCGGCATGCCGTTGCCGAATCCCAGCGCGTACGGCTGGCCGTTGGACCCGCCCTTGGTGCCCGCGATCCCGACCGCCTGGACGGTGTCGGTGCCGGTGATGGTGGCGCTCGCGGTCAGGGTGCCGTAGGTGGCATTGCCCTGATCGGTCAGCGCCAGGGCCAGCGTGCCGCCCTGCTTGGCGCAGGTGGTGTCGAACTTGGCGGTGATGGCCTTGCCGTCGACCGAGGCCGAGGAGCTGCCGCCGGCGGGGGCGGCCGAGCCGGGCGCGGCGGAGGTGGCGGCGGCGGAGGTCGCGGCAGCGGTGGTGGTCGACTTCGAGTTGTTGTCGTTGCTGCTGCTGCATCCGGTGACCAGCAGGGCGGTCGCCGCGGTGGCGGCGAGGACGGCGGTGGTCAGGCGGATCGGCTTGCTGTTCATGGTGTTCCCTCGTTCTGGTGACGCTGGCTCCGGGGTGGAACCGATGCCAGAACCGTAGGAATCGACACCCCGCCTACCGATCCCAACTTCCGGCGCGCTCCGGGCCGGGGAACTGGGATAACCTGGGCGAATGCGACGACCGAGGGCCATGGTGCTGGACGAGGTGTGGCGCCGCCTCGACGGTGTCGAACCCTTGAGCGGGC
>NZ_JBSGBY010000368.1:0-8510 GCF_053601505.1 Nocardia sp. NPDC004722 | reverse complement strand
GCTTCCCTCCGTTCCTGGACATGCTCGCCCGGCTGGCCGGGCGCGCGGTGCCCGTGGAGGTGGACCGCTCCGGCATGCGACCCGATCGCCTGGCCGCCGCCCTCGCCGCCCACACCCCGGTCGCCGTGCTGCTGCAACCGCGCGCCCAGAACCCCACCGGAGCCTCCCTGACCGCGCAGCGCGTCCGCGAACTCGCCGACGTGCTCGCCGACGCGGCCGTGGTCGCCGGGGCCGCCCCGCTGATCATCGAGGACGACCACAGCGCCGGAATCACCCACTCCCCCTTGCGTTCCCTCACCACGCGCCTACCGGCCCGCACCGTCCACATCCGCTCGTACTCCAAATCCCACGGCGCGGACCTGCGCCTGGCCGCGGTCGCCGGGCCCGCCGTCCACCTCGACCCGCTCATCGAGCGCCGCATGCTGGGCCCCGGCTGGTCCTCGCGCCTGCTGCAGCGCGTCCTGTTGCACATGCTCACCGACGACACCGCCCGCGCCACCGTCACCGACGCCCGCGGTGTCTACCGTGCCCGCGCCGACGCCCTGCGGAAGTCCCTGTCCCGCCACGGCATCCACCTGCCCCGCGGCGACGGCATCAATCTCTGGTTCCCGGTCGCCGACGAGAACGCCGCCCTCATCTCCCTCGCCGCCGCGGGCATCAAGGCCGCCCCCGGCGGCCCCTTCGTGGTCACCGACCACCCCGCCACCGACTATCTGCGCCTCACCGTCGCCGCGCTGCCCGACACCGAAATCCCGGATGTGGCACGCCATCTCGCGAACGCGGCGACGGCGGCGCCCACCTACCGCCGCATCCGCCGGGCGTAACCGACTCAGTTGCTCGGCGGGAACTGGCCCTTCGCGACCACCTTGCCGCCGGTGAGGGTGAAGGTGACGAGGCTGGGGCCGCCGGTCGGGCAGCAGAGGGCGTCATTGGGTTTGGCCCACTTGTATTGCACCGTCACGGTATTCGCGGTCTTGCCGGTGACCTCGGTGTAGCCGTAGGGGCTGGAGGTGGCGGTGCCGAGGTAATCGCCGCCGGTGAAGAACAGGACGTGGACGTACGGGTGAATGTTGCCCGATTCCACGGTCATCCACGACAGCACGCCGTCGCATCCCGCCGAGATCGGGTCATTGCTCGCGAACGGATTCTTCCAGCCGCCGTTCCCGGTCGGCGCGAGACTCTTGATCGCCTGGTCGGCGAGCCGCGAGTTGAGGTCGAAGCACAGGCCGTGGCCGCTGCCGTTGGGTCCGGGCTTGGTGGTCACCGGCACGGTCGTGGGCTGCGGCGTATCGGTCGCGGCGCCGGTGGGGTTCCCGGGCTGCGGCGAATCCCCGTCCCCCGCACCCGGATTGTCGCCCTGGGTCCCCGGATCACCGCCCTGGGCGCCCGGGGCCTGGGTGGGCGCCGGTGCCGACTGGTTGCCCTGCGTCGGCACCGCCGTCGCCGAGGTCGCGGCGACGGTCGTGCTCGCGGTCCCCGCCTGCGTCGACGAACTGCCCGAGCATCCGCTCGCCCCCACCACGAGGACACCGGCCAACACTCCGAACAGCACAGATCTGGCCTTCATTTTTCTCCTCGCATCGATACCCAGCCCCGACTTCCGTCCGAACGGAAGGACAAACTGGTCATCGGGTACAAATAATCGAGCGTTACCCGAACGTTTGCGAGCGTGAGCCCCAAACTTCAGGGGCACGAACACATTTCGGCCGGACATCGGATGAGGAGCCCGCATGGACCACCTGGAGACCCGCCTCGCCCTGCGCGAACTCACCGAGCGCTACGCCGCGCACGCCGACCGCCGCCGCGACGCCGCGATCGCCGAACTCTTCACCGAGGACGGCGCATTGGTGATCGAATGGGGCGACCGGCCGACCACGACGGTGCGGGGCCGGGCCGCGATCGAGGCGGCGATGAAACCGCTCGACCGCTACCGGGTCACCCAGCATGTGATCGCCAACCAGCTGCTCGACTTCTCCGGAGTCGCCGTGCGCGGTGAAACCTATTGCACCGCTTCCCATGTCTACGACACCCCCGCGGGCCCACGGGTGTTCATCATGCAGATCCGCTACGCGGACACCTTCACGCGCGCCGGCGGGCAGTGGCTGTTCGAGCAGCGACATCTGGTGGTCGACTGGACCGAGGATCGCCCGCTCCTCGCCCCGAACGCCGACTGATCACCCACTCCCCCACTGTGATCGATGTCACTCATATCCGACCAGTCGGTTACAGTCGCCGGACTCGTACCGATGCACTCAGAGATGATCGACATCAAGAGACGTTCCAAGGAGAGGTACATGCGCACCATCACCCGAAGCGTCACCCGCACGGCCGTAGCCGCCGCGATCGCCACCGCCGCCCTGGCCGTCACCACCGGCACCGCCAGCGCCGACGACTGGCCCGTCCAGCAACCCAACAGCCCGATCTACGTCTTCGACGCCACCGGCTTCCTCACCCCGTCGGATCTCGACTACTGGAACCCCTTCGTGGACAAGGCGCGGCTGACCTCCCCGTACGGCAACAGCACCCGCATCGTCTGCACCGGCTTCCACGGCGTCACCACCAGCTGCTTCCAGGCCGACGCCGACGGCAACCCGCACCAGCTCAAAGCCCTGCCGATGAACTTCCCGAACGTCACCGGCTACCTCGCCCCCGGCGGCGGCGTGAAGCACTGGGTCTACCCGGGCTTCGTCCCCGGAAGCTGATCGGCGACAGCCGGATTCGAGCAAGCGAAAGGGCCCGCCTCCGAAATGGAGGCGGGCCCTTCGGCTTTCCGGCTTACAGGTACTGGCCGGTGTTCGACTCGGTGTCGATGGCGCGGCTCGCGCTCGCGTTCTTACCCGTCACCAAGGTGCGGATGTAGACGATGCGCTCGCCCTTCTTGCCCGAGATACGAGCCCAGTCATCCGGGTTCGTGGTGTTGGGCAGGTCCTCGTTCTCGGCGAACTCGTCCACGATCGAGTCGTAGAGGTGCTGGACGCTGAGGCCGGGGTTGCCGGTCTCGAGGACGGACTTGATGGCGTACTTCTTGGCCCGGTCCACGATGTTCTGGATCATGGCGCCGGAGTTGAAGTCCTTGAAGTACAGGACTTCCTTGTCACCGTTGGCGTAGGTGACCTCCAGGAAGCGGTTGTCCTCGCTCTCGGCGTACATGCGGTCCACCACGCGTTCGATGGTGGCCTGCACGCACTTGCTGCGATCGCCGTCGAACTCCTCGAGATCGTCGGCGCGCAACGGCAGCGTGTCGGTCAGGTACTTGGAGAAGATGTCCATGGCCGCTTCGGCGTCCGGACGCTCGATCTTGATCTTCACGTCCAGGCGGCCGGGCCGCAGGATCGCGGGGTCGATCATGTCCTCGCGGTTGGAGGCGCCGATCACGATCACGTTCTCCAGGCCCTCGACGCCGTCGATCTCCGAGAGCAGCTGCGGCACAACGGTGGTCTCCACATCGGAGGAGACACCCGAACCGCGGGTGCGGAAGATCGAGTCCATCTCGTCGAAGAACACGATCACCGGGGTGCCCTCGGACGCCTTCTCGCGAGCCCGCTGGAAGATGATCCGAATGTGGCGCTCGGTCTCACCGACGAACTTGTTGAGCAGCTCGGGACCCTTGATGTTGAGGAAGAACGACTTGGCTTCCTTGGCGTCCTCACCGCGCGCCTCGGCGATCTTCTTGGCGAGCGAATTGGCGACGGCCTTGGCGATCAACGTCTTACCGCAACCGGGCGGACCGTAGAGCAGCACACCCTTGGGCGGGCGCAGCGCGTACTCGCGGAACAGATCCTTGTGTAGGAAGGGCAGTTCCACCGCGTCGCGGATCTGCTCGATCTGACGCGAAAGCCCGCCGATGTCGTGGTAATCGACGTCCGGCACCTCTTCGAGCACCAGATCCTCGACCTCGGCCTTGGGGATCCGCTCGAAGGCGAACCCGGCCTTGGTGTCGACCAGCAGCGAATCACCCGGGCGCAGTTTGCGAATGGGGCGATCCGGATCCTCGAGGTCGTCCACGTCGACCAGCGCCGACAGCGGTCCGGACAACCAGACCACCCGCTCCTCGTCGGCATGCCCGACGACCAGCGCACGCCGGCCGTCGTCGAGAATCTCACGCAGGGTGCCGATCTCGCCGATCGCGTCGAAGTTTCCGGCCTCGACCACCGTGAGCGCTTCGTTGAGACGCACGGTCTGGCCGTAGGTGAGGGTGGTGGTGTCGATATTCGGCGAACACGTCAGCCGCATCTTGCGTCCGGAAGTGAACACGTCGACCGTCTGATCGTCGTACACGCCGATGAGAACACCGTAGCCCGAGGGTGGCTGGCCGAGGCGATCCACTTCCTCGCGCAGCGCGACCAGTTGCTGGCGCGCTTCCTTCAGGGTGTCCATCAGTTTGGTATTGCGAATCGTGAGCGAATCGACGCGCGCTTCCAATTCCCGTGTGCGATCCGGCGTGTCGGCGAGTTGCCTCCGGAGTGCAGCGGCCTCGGCGCGTACTGCCTCGAGTTCCCTCCAGGCCGCCGAGTCCGAATGTTCGATGGGGCTCATGATGCTGCTCCTCCCAGTCCCGGTCTATCAACGCTACCGGGCTCTAACCGTTCTCGCTTTCCGACATGGTTTCGTCGTGATCACATCTAGGCTGCGGCCAGCGGGCCGGACGAGCATGTTAGCCTGCCCTAACCTGTTTGTGGTGAGTTGATCACCTGCCGAGCCGAAAGGTGCCGTTGATGCTCCTTCCCACCAGTCGTACTCCTGGTATGCGCAACGTCACGCGGACGCTCCGTGTTTCCTCGAGAACTCTCCGTGTTTCCGTGGCTACCGTCGCGGCGCTCGCCGCCGTTACGGCCACTCTGACCGCCTGCGGCTCGGACGACAAGGGATCTTCGTCCTCGACCACGACGTCCGCGACCGCCGCCGCCGCGCCCGCGCCGACCGCGCAGACACTCCAGGGCATCCTCACGGCCTTCGCCGACCCGGCGAAACCGGCCGCCGACAAGGCCAAGTTAGTCGTCGAAGGCGATAAGCGTCTCGGAAACATCGACACCATGAATCAGGGTCTGGCGCATTACCAGGTCGGGTTCACCGTCGGCGAGATCAAGCAGGACGGGAACAAGGCCGACGCGAAAGTGTCGGTGACCTCGCCACACGGCACCATGCCCGACGTCCCGATGACCTTCCAGTACAGCGACGGCGCGTGGAAACTCTCCGACGCCGGAGCCTGCACCATCCTCGGCATGGCCCGCGCCGCCTGCCAGTAATCCCCACCCGATAACCCGAAAGGCCCGTTCGTTCATGCTCGCTCGCACCGTTCGCCTCACCTTTGCCGTCGCCGCGGCCACCGCCGCGCTCACCTCGGGCGCGGGTCTCGCCGCCGCCGACACGGCCGCCCCGACCGCCGACGACCTGCAGTCGGTGCTGGTGCGCTTCACCGACCCGTCGATCCCGGCCGCGGACAAGACACAGCTGATGGTCAACGGCGGCGCGCGCAGCGCGAACATCGACAAGATGAACCAGGGCCTGGCCAACTACGGCACCATCGGCTGGACCGTGTCGGGCGTGCAGGCCAACGGCGACAACGCCGATGCCAGCGTCGCCATCTCCTCCCCGCACGGCACCATGCCCGGCGTCCCGATGAGCTGGCAGCACACCGACGCGGGCTGGCAGCTCTCGGAGAACACCGCCTGCACCATCCTGGCGATGGGCAAGGCGCCATGCTGAGTCCGCGAAACCGCTTCGCGACAGCCTGAATTCGACAACGCGCCCCCGCCGGTCATCGGCGGGGGCGCGTGCGTCGCGGCCGAAATCGGCCGTGAGATATATCTTTCCGGAGCGGGCTAGCCCTTCGAGGGGCGGCGCTGCGGCTTCGGGGCGGTGACGCCGTCGGCGAGGCGGCGGGCCTTCACCAGGAAGGCGGTGTGGCCCTGCATGCGGTGCTCGGGGCGCACCGCGAGACCGACCACGTGCCACGGGCGGACCATGGACTCCCAGGCGGTGGGCTCGGTCCAGCAGCCTTGGCGGCGCAGCGCTTCCACCACTTCCGACAGCTGGGTGGTGGTGGCCACGTAGGCGAGGAAGACGCCGCCGGGAATGAGCACCTTGGCGACCGTCTCGAGGGTGTCCCACGGCTTGAGCATGTCGAGGATGACGCGGTCGACCTGGTCACCGGCGTATTCGGCGACATCGCCGAGGGTGAGTTCCCAGTTGGCGGGGCGCTCGCCGAAGAAGCGCTCGACATTCTTGACGGCGTGCTCGGCGTGGTCCTCGCGGATCTCCCAGGAGATGACCTTGCCCTCGGGGCCGACCGCGCGCAGCAGCGAGCAGGTCAGCGCGCCCGAACCGGCGCCGGCTTCCAGCACCCGCGCGCCGGGGAACATGTCGCCCTCGTGCACGATCTGGGCGGCGTCCTTGGGGTAGATGACCGCCGCGCCGCGCGGCATGGACAGCACGTAGTCGGTGAGCAGCGGCCGCAACGCCAGGTAGGGGGTGCCCTTGGCGGAGTTCACCACGCTGCCCTCGTCGGCGCCGATGAGGTCGTCGTGCTTGATGTGACCGGCGTGGGTGTGGAATTCCTTGCCCGCGTCGAGGATCACCGTGAACTTGCGTCCCTTGGCGTCGGTCAGCTGTACCCGGTCACCGATCTCGAAAGGGCCGGTCCGTCTGGCCGTCATGAATCTCCGTTCTGCGTGTTGTTTTCGCGCGCACCTTGTCGGTGCCAGCGTTTAGCCTGCCAGGTATGTCGGTTGACGTGATCAGTACCCCGGAGACGGAGCGGTTCGGTCCGCGTGGTCCCGCCTTGTCCCCTTCGCGCGCAATCGATTTCAAACAGTGCCCGCTGAAATACCGGTTGCGGGTCATCGATCAGATACCCGAGCCGCCCTCGCGGGCGGCGGTGCGCGGCACCGTGGTGCACGCCGTGCTGGAGGCCCTGTTCGGGCTCCCGGCCGCGGCGCGGGACATCGAGGGCGCGACCGCGCTCATCGAACCCGCCTGGGCCGAGGTACGCGGTTCCCGGTCCGGGATCGAGGAGCTGATCCCGGACGAGGACCTCGACGCCTTCCTCGCGGAGGTCCGCAAGCTGGTGGGCGTCTACTTCCGGCTCGAGGACCCGACCGGGTTCGAGCCGGAGGCCTGCGAGACCTTCATCGAGACCGAGCTGCCCGACGGCACCCCGCTGCGCGGGATCGTGGACCGCATCGACCGCTCCCCCGCCGGTGACGTGCATGTCATCGACTACAAGACCGGCCGCGCACCCGGTATCGCGTACGAGACCCGGGCCCTGTTCCAGCTGAAGTTCTACGCTCTGGTCCTGCTGCGCACCCAGGGCCGGGCCCCGGCCGAGCTGAAGCTCATGTACCTGGCCGACGGCATCACCCTCACCTACGCGCCGGACCCGGAGGAGCTGCTGCGTTTCGAGCGGATCCTCTCGGCCCTGTGGGCGGCCATCGTGACCGCCGCCGAAACCGGGGAGTTCCCGCCGAGTCCGGGCTGGATGTGCCAGTACTGCGATTTCAAGCGGCTATGCCCCGAATTCGGCGGCACCCCACCGCCTTTCCCCTCCGGCCCGATCGAGACCGGACCGGACGGGGAAAGATCCGACGGGGACTGATCAGAACGCGCGGCAGGAGCGGATATCGGTGGCCAGGATCGCCTTGGCGCCGAGATCGGCCAGCTGATCCATCAGCTCGTTGCCGTTCTTGCGCGGCACCAGCGCGCGCACCGCGACCCATTCCGGGTCGGTGAGCGGGGCGATGGTCGGCGACTCCAGGCCGGGGGTGATCTTGACGGCCTCCTCGAGCAGCGACTTGGGGCAGTCGTAGTCGAGCATCAGGTACTGCTGGGCGAACACCACACCCTGGATGCGCGCGACGAGCTGGTTGCGGGCCTTGTCGTGCTGGTCGGCGCCCTCGGCCTCGATCAGCACACCCTCGGAGTCGCACAGCGTCTCGCCGAAGGCGACCAGGTTGTGCTGGCGCAGGGTGCGGCCGGAGCCGACCACATCGGCGATGGCGTCGGCGACACCGAGCTGGATGGAGATCTCGACCGCGCCGTCGAGGCGGATCACCTCGGCCTGAATGCCGCGCGCGGCCAGGTCCTTCAGCACCAGGTTCGGGTAGGAGGTGGCGATGCGCTTGTCGTAGAGGTCCTCGACCTTCCAGTCGGGCCCGGCCGGGGCGGCATAGCGGAAGGTGGAGCGGCCGAAGCCGAGCGCGAGTCGTTCCTGTACGCGCGCACCGGAATCCAGGGCGAGGTCGCGGCCGGTGATGCCGAGATCCAGCTCTCCGGAGCCGACGTAGATGGCGATGTCCTTGGGGCGCAGGAAGTAGAACTCGACCTGGTTGATCGGGTCGATGACGCTCAGATCGCGGGAATCGCCGCGCTTGCGGTAGCCCGCCTCGGACAGGATGGCGACGGCGGATTCGGACAGTGCGCCCTTGTTGGGGACGGCGACGCGAAGCATGGGGTGGTCCTTTCGGAACGGGGATGAGGTGGCGTGACGACGGCGGGACGAACGACAGGCCGCC
>NZ_JBSGBY010000367.1:0-8629 GCF_053601505.1 Nocardia sp. NPDC004722 | reverse complement strand
GCGGCGCATCGGCGACACCGCGGTACGCGCGCTGTATGCCTGAACCTGGAACGGTCAGGCCGCCCTGCCCGGCACCTCGGCGCCGACCCGCGCCCAGCGGCCGGACAGGGCGCGCCAGCTCACCGCGAGCAGGCGCAGCAGCATGAAGGCGACCAGGCCGGTCCAGATGCCGCCGATGCCCCAGTCGTAGGCGAGGGAAAGCCAGATCATCGGCAGGAAGCCGAGGAGGGCCGAACCCAGGGTGGCGTTGCGCAGGAAGGCGGCGTCACCCGCGCCGAGCAGGACGCCGTCGAGGGCGAAGACGACGCCCGCGACCGGGATCATGGCGACGAAGTACCACCAGACCACGTGGGTGCGGTCGAGTACCGACGCGTCGGTGGTGAAGAGTTGGGGGATCACCGAATACCCGGCCGCGAAGAGCGCCGCCAGGGCCAGCGAGAACAGTGCCGACCACGCGGTGATCCGGCGTGCCAAACCCTGTGCGCCGCGCGCGTTTCCGGCTCCCAGGGCCGCACCCACCAGTGTTTGGGCGGCGATGGCGAGCGAATCCAGGGTCAGGGCAAGGAAATTCCAGATCTGCAAGACCAACTGGTGGGCGGCGACCGAGGCCGCGCCGAAGCGGGAGGCGACGGCGGCGGCCGAGACGAACGACGCCTGGAAGGCCAGGCTGCGCACGATCAGATCGCGGCCGAGTACCAACTGCGCCTTCATGATCGCGATATGCGGGGCGAGCGGAACCCGCGCCCGCCACAACGCGCTCACGAACAGCCCGCCGGAGATCGCCTGCCCCACCAGGTTCGCGATGGCCGAGCCTTCCAGCTCCAGGCGCGGCGCACCCAGCAGCCCGTGCACCAGCAGCGGGCACAGGATTGCGGAAATCACCAGTCCGGCAAGCACATACAACAGCGGCCGCCGGGTCTGCTGGACCCCACGCATCCACCCGTTGCCCGCCATCGACAACAGGATCAACGGCACCCCGAACAAGGCGATCCGCACCCACGACTCCGCCTTGGACGCGATATCGTCCCCACCCGCGATCGCCCGCGTGATCGGCCCCGCGAAGATCTGCACCACCGCCACGATCACCAGCCCCACCCCGACCGCGATCCAACTGGCCTGCACCCCTTCGATCACGGCCCCGCGCTCATCCCCCGCACCATGCCGCCGCGACGCCCGAGCCGTGGTCCCGTAACTCAGAAACGTCAACTGCGAACTGACCTGCGCCAGCACCAAACCGCCGACCGCCAACCCGGCCAGCGCCAACGCCCCCAACCGCCCCACCACGGCCATATCGAACAGCAGATAGATCGGCTCCGCGACGAGCACCCCGAGCGTCGGAATCGCGATCCCCAGAATCCGCCGCGGCCCCGCCGCCGCAGCCTCCGCCCCCCGCACCGCAGCCGCCGCCTCACGCGCGGCAGCCAAAGTATCCCGGGACTCGTCGGCCTGGCGGGACCTCCCGATAGATCCGGGGTCCTCGCCCCCACCCTCGACAACCTCGGTGCTGCTCATCAATTCACCATCCCACACGGCACCGACGCCCCCGCCCAGCCGCGCCGCACCCGAGTACCCCATGCGTAAGCCCTCGAAGAGCCGCGCCACCAGCGGTTTTCCCGCCTCTGACCAACACTGGCCCGTGCCGTCCACAGCCGCTTTGCACTGCTCGACGCCGCGCAATATATGTCCCTTAGGCCATCGACCAACCCAGGACACATTGTTACGCAAACATATGTCAGTGTCCGCATCCGACCGACCAGCTCTATTCCAGCGGGTCCTTTCTCGGTGCGGTTCCCCAACACGGCGGCTCGCCACGCGCAATCACGTCGACTCGCGGCGGCTGCTCGGGCAGGCTGGGCGGCATGGTCGATCTCGAGACAGCAATCGCGGCGGTGACGGTGTATCCGGATCGGGCGCGGGTCACCCGGTCCGGCAGGGCGACGCTCGAGGCGGGTGAGCATCGGATACGGGTGGCTCCCCTGCCGATGGAACTGCTGCGTGATTCGATTCGCGTGGCCGGGCGGGGCGAGGTGACGGTGCTCGGGGTGGACATCGTCACCGAACGGCAGCCCGAACCCAGCGATGAGCAGGTCGCCGAACTGACCGCGCGCCGAGACGAAGTCGATGTCGCGCTCACCGAACTCGCCGACGCGGACAAGGCCGCCGATGCCCGCGTCGAATTCCTGCAACGCCTGGTGCAGAAGTCCGCCGGGCACCTCGCCAAGGCATCGGATGAGCGGGTGGTCGCGTTCGGCGACAGTCTCGAGGCCCAGTACGCGGCAGTGCATGCCGGACGCCGCGAGCGAGCCGCCCTGCGGCAGGACAAGATTCGCGAGAAGAACTCCCTCGAACGGCGGCTGGCGGACCTCGGCCGCAAGAACCGGCCCGATATTCGCGCCGCGATCATCACCGTCGACGCCGCCCAACCGGCGACCACCGAACTGGAGCTGTCCTACGTGGTGCCGGGCGCCACCTGGTCGAGCACCTACGATCTGCGCATCGACGACAAGGGCCTGGGCCTGCGCTGGTTCGGGCTGGTCAGCCAGCGGACCGGCGAGGATTGGCCGGAATGCCGCCTCGAATTGTCCACGGCACGACCGGCCGTCGCCCTCGACGTCCCCGAACTGGACCCGTGGTATCTCAGCACCACCCCGCCCGAGCCGACCCGCGCGGTCTTCGCCCGTGCCTCCTTCGGCAGCCCCGAGGGCGCCGCCTTCCCGATGGCGGCGGCCGGACCCTCGGGCGCACCCGGGAGCGCGCCGCCCCTGCCGCCGCCCGCCCCGGTCCGCGAAGCGGTGACGACCGTCGAGCACGGTGCCACGGCCGCAACGTATTCCCCGCAACGCCCGGTCGCCGTGGCCGCCGACGGTTCCGAGCACCGCACGCTGATCACCGCCCTCGATCTCGAAGCCGACCTCGATCACGTGACCGCACCGATCAACTCCCCCGACGCGATCCTGCGCGCCACCGCCCGCAACACCTCCGAGCACACCCTCCCCCGGGGCCGCGCGTCACTGTTCAACGACAGCGAGTATGTCGGCGCCACCGACCTCGACATCTGGGCCCCCGGCGAGGAACGCGAACTCGCCCTCGGCGTGGACGATCGCATCCGGGTGGAACGAGAACTGGTGCGTCGCAACGCCACCAAGGCCACCCTCGGCTCGGCCCGCCGCGTCGAATGGGAGTACACGATCACCGTCGCCAATCACGGTAAACGCCCCACCACCGTCACCGTCCTCGACCGCCTCCCGGTCGCCCGCGACACCACGGTCACGGTCAAGGAGACGGCGCTGAAGCCGCCCCCGGCCGAACGCGACGAGCTCGGAATCCTCACCTGGAAACTGGATCTCGCCCCGCAGGCCACCACGGCGATCACCCTCGGCTACCGGGTAGAGGCCCCCAAAGGCGTGACAATCTTCGGCCTCCCGGACTGACACCGACAACCAGCGCGAAGACACTGTCTACTCGATGCAGACAGTGTCTACCGACAGCACGATCAGATCAGGTTGGTAGCTTCCAGACCGTCGAAGACCGTTTCGGCGGTCTGGTACATCGCGCGCATTTCCAGTGCGGTCGCGTCGTGCAGCACCGGAGATTCGAGAGCCAGGCCATTGGCGAAGGAGATGCCGCGCACGCTCTGGAACATGACGTAGCTGGTCGCATCCTCCCCCAGCACCGAGTCGAGGGCCGGGCCCACGAAGTAGGCGTGGAAGAAGTCGGCGAGCTTCGCGCCGTACACGGCGTTCAGGTCGTCGGTGATGTTGTTGGTGGTCGCGATGAGCGAGTCACCGATGGCGAAGAAGTCGCGGGTGTGCGCGACGCGAGTTCCGGTGGCCGCTATGGCCTCCGGGAAGTCGATGTGCAGGTGCGCGTCGAGAGCGGCGGCCGCCACGCGACCGGGCGAACGCGCCGGGTCGGCCGCCAGGGCGTAGTAGCGCGCCCATTCCGGCGTGACCGGGCCGCCGGTCAGGTGAGCATGCAGATTCACCAGGTAGATGCGGAAGAACTCGGCGCTGACCGCACGCGCCCAGGCCGGGTCGTCGAAGTCGCCGCGGTCGAGCACCGGGTTCGCGTCGCGCAGGATATTGCGATAGAAGATCGCGAAGATGCCACGGCGATCCTGCGCGCCGGAGAAGATCTCGGCGATCCGCTCCATCCGGCGCTGGCCGTCGTGCAGGTCCGCCACGGCGGCGGGATCCGACAGCGCGACCAGTTCAGCTTTTTCGGCCGGGGTGAGGACCCGAGCGGCGCTCGGCGCGGCGGGCGCGGTGTGCCCGGCGGAACCACTGGGCGCGACCGGATCGGCCGCGGCGGTGGCGGTGGAGGCGGCGATCGCGGTGGCGATCGTCAGCACGAGGGCGAAGCGGGTGGCGCGGACCATGACTGTTGTGACTCCCAAGGACGACTGTTCCCCGGGAGTCTGCCGACCACGCTATTTCATAGCAAATTGCGATAATCGCTGATCCGAGCCCCGGCGGGAGTCCAACCACGCAGCAGCACAAGGAGATCCGCGACCGATCTGACTCAGCGCGCGCGAGCGCGCCGGTGCGGTGATTCACGCACCACCCGAACGGTGGGCCCAATCACTCAAGCGCGGTTGCTCAAGCGCGCTTTCAGGGCCTCTACCAGGCTGTCCAGCTCTCCGGCGGTGGAATAGCCCGCGGCGTAGCGGTGTCCGCCGCCGCCGAGTGCGGTGGCGACGCAGGCGACGTCGACGCCGGGGGTGCCGTCGGCGTTGGCGTGGGAGCGCAACGAGACCGTCCAGTGGTTGGCCTCGGCGCGGGATTCCTTGAAGACGGCGGCGACCTGGGCTTCGGCGGTGGTGCGGATCAAATCGATGACGGATTCGACCTCTTCGGAGCGCACCGCCTCGGTGTCCTCGCGGCGGACCACGGCGTAGACCAGGCCCGCGCCGTGCGCCGCGTCCGGAAGCAGCTGAGCCGACGACAGCACCAGCGACAGCATGGGCAGCCACGCGAAGGGGTGGGTGTCCATGAGCGTGCGGGTGATGGCCGCGGTGTCGATGCCGGTGGCCAGCAGGCGTTCGGCCAGCGCGTGCGAGCCGGGGCGCACCCATTTGAAAGAGCCGGTGTCGGTGACCAATCCGGCGTAGAGGCAGTGCGCGATATCGCGGTCGATGGGCTCACCCCAGGCGTCCAGGATGCGCGCGATCACGCCCGCGGTCGACTCGGCGTTCTCGTCGATGACGTTGACCTGGCCGAAGCGGGTGTTGGAGCGATGGTGATCGATCACCAAAGTTGTTGCGGCGCTGTCCAATCGGTCCCGCAGCGCACCGAGGCGGCCGGCGCTGCCGCAGTCCACGCAGACCAGCACGTCGACCTCGCGCGGCACCCGGTCGGCGGGCACCAGCAGGTCGGTGGCGGGCAAGGACCGGATGGCGAACGGCAGTTCGGCCGGTTCGGCGAAGGCGACGACGACCGGGACCCCGCGTCGACGCAGCACCTGCGCCAGCGCCAGCCCGCTGCCGACGGTGTCGGCGTCGGGCTGGACGTGGCAGAGAATCGTCACCGATTTCGCGCGGTCGAGAATCTCGACGGCCGGGGTGACATCGACGGGGGTCACGGCAGATCAGGCTTCGTCGTCTGCTTCGTCCTCGTCCGACTTGTACGGGTCGGCGTCACCGGCGTAGCTCGCGCCCACCGACACCTGCGCCACGCGGGCGTCGACGGCACGGGCCTTGGCCAGCAGCTCGTCCATCTCGCGCGCCGCCTCGGGGACGGTGTCGAGCTTGAACGCCAGCGTCGGGGTGAACTTCACCCCGGTGCCCGCGCCGACCTTGGACCGCAGAATGCCCGCGGCGGCCTTGAGACCGGCGGCAGCCTCGGCGTAATCGGGCTCGGCGTCGATGGTTTCGCCCATGACGGTGTAGAAAATGGTCGCCTCACGCAGGTCACCGGTCACCTTGGCGTCGGTGACGGTGACGAACCGCAGTCGCGGATCCTTGATCTCGTATTCGATCGCCGTGGCGACGATCGACGAGATGCGCTTTGCGAGTCGGCGTGCTCGGGCCTGGTCAGCCATGTCGAGCCCTCCTCTTCCTCCTAGCGGAGTAGTTACATTCCCCTCCCGCAAGCTGTTGCTTGCGGGAGGGGAAAGTCCCGCTCTAGGGTTAGTCTTCGGGTCCGAAGATGCGGCGGCGTACTGCCAGCAACTCTAACTCCGGACGGTTGGCGACGTGCCGTTCACACTTGTCCAGCACCTCGGTCAGGTGGTTCATGCCGTAGCTGACCATTGCCACACCGAGCAAGGTCCGTCGATAACGGTCATGATCTCCGCCCTCGGTGACACTCACATCGAACCGTTTGAGGTCCGCGAGGATCGGGCGGATGACAGAGCGCTTCTCCTTCAGTGAATGGACATCACCGAGCAAGATATCGAACTCGAGCGCTCCGAAAAACATCTTTTCAGTCATATGAACGCGCCCCGGGGAATGCGCGCACAGTTACCCGGAAAGGGAAGGGGCACAACCCCGCCGGACCCGTGAAGGCCCGGCGGGATCGTGTACTGCAACCTAGTCGCGCGGCTTTTCCCGCAGCTCGTAGGCCTCGATGATGTCGCCTTCCTTGATGTCGTTGAAGCCGACGGTCAGACCGCATTCGTAGCCCTCGCGGACCTCGGTCACGTCATCCTTCTCACGACGCAGCGACTGGATGCTGGTCTCGGTGATCACCACGTTGTCGCGGATCAGGCGCGCCTTGGCGTTGCGCTTGACCGAACCCGACAGCACCCAGCAACCGGCGATGTTGCCGAACTTGGAGGAACGGAAGACCTGGCGGATCTCCGCGCGGCCCAGCTCATGCTCCTCGTAGATCGGCTTGAGCAGACCCTTGAGGGCCTTCTCGATCTCGTCGATCGCCTGGTAGATGACCGAGTAGTAGCGGATGTCCACGCCTTCGCGGTTCGCCAGCTCGGTCGCCTTGCCCTCGGCACGGACGTTGAAGCCGATGATGATCGCGTTGGAGGCCGACGCCAGGTTGACGTTGGTCTCGGTGACGCCACCGACACCGCGGTCGATGACGCGCAGACGCACCTCGTCGCCGACATCGATACCGAGCAGCGCCTCTTCGAGGGCCTCGACGGTACCGGAGTTGTCGCCCTTGAGGATCAGGTTCAGCTCCGAAGTCTCCTTCAGGGCGGCATCCAGATCTTCCAGGGAGATCCGCTTGCGGCTGCGCGCGGCCAGGGCGTTGCGCTTGCGAGCGTTGCGGCGATCGGCGATCTGACGCGCGATCCGGTCTTCCTCGACCACGAGCAGGTTGTCGCCTGCACCGGGGACGGAGGTGAAACCGATGACCTGGACGGGACGCGACGGCAGCGCCGCCACGACGTCGTCGCCGTGCTCGTCGACCATGCGGCGGACGCGGCCGTAGGCGTCACCCGCCACGATCGAGTCGCCGACCCGCAGGGTGCCGCGCTGGATGAGCACGGTCGCCACGGGGCCACGGCCACGGTCGAGGTGGGCTTCGATGGCCACACCCTGCGCGTCCATGTCCGGGTTCGCCCGCAGATCCAGCGACGCGTCCGCGGTCAGGACGACAGCCTCGAGGAGAGCCTCGATGTTGGTGCCCTGCTTGGCGGAGATGTCGACGAACATGGTGTCGCCACCGTATTCCTCGGCCACCAGACCGTATTCGGTCAGCTGCTGGCGAATCTTCTGCGGATTCGCGCCTTCCTTGTCGATCTTGTTGACCGCCACCACGATCGGCACATCCGCGGCCTGCGCGTGGTTGATGGCCTCCACCGTCTGCGGCATGACGCCGTCGTCGGCCGCGACCACGAGGATCGCGATATCGGTGGCCTTCGCACCACGGGCACGCATGGCGGTGAACGCCTCGTGACCGGGGGTATCGATGAAGGTGATGAGCCGGTCTTCGCCGTTGACCTCGGAGAGCACCTGGTAGGCGCCGATGTGCTGGGTGATGCCGCCGGCCTCGCCCTCACGGACGTTGGCCTTACGGATGGTGTCCAGCAGTCGGGTCTTACCGTGGTCGACGTGACCCATGACGGTCACGACCGGCGGACGGACCTGCAGGTCGTCCTCGTCGCCGTCGTCCTCGCCGTAGGTGAGGTCGAAGTTGGCGAGCAGCTCGCGGTCCTCGTCCTCCGGGGAGACCACGTGCACGACGTAGTTCATCTCCGAACCCAGCAGTTCGAGGGTCTCCTCGTTCACCGACTGGGTCGCGGTGACCATCTCACCGAGGTTGAACAGCGCCTGGACCAGCGAGGCCGGGTTGGCGCCGATCTTCTCGGCGAAATCGGACAGCGAGGCGCCGCGGGCGAGGCGAACGATCTCGCCGTTGCCGCGGGGCAGCCGGATGCCACCGGCGATCGGAGCCTGCTGGTTCTCGTACTCGGCGCGCTTCGCCCGCTTCGACTTACGGCCCTTGCGGGGGGCGCCACCCGGACGGCCGAAGGCACCCGCGGCACCGCCGCGACCACCACCGGAACCGGGACGGCCACCGCCGCCACCGCCGCCACCGGGACGACCCCGGAAGCCACCGGGCGCACCGGTGTTGCCACCGGCACCCGCACCGGCGCCGGCACCCGCACCGGGTGCGCCGCCGCCACGGTAACCACCGCCGCCGCCTCCGGGACGACCGCCACCGGCACC
>NZ_JBSGBY010000366.1:0-8644 GCF_053601505.1 Nocardia sp. NPDC004722 | reverse complement strand
GTCGTCTCCAATTCCTCATTGGTGGACTGCAATTCCTCATTGGTCGTCTCGAGCTCCTCCACCGTGGACTGGAGTTCCTCATTGGTGGTCTCGAGTTCCTCGTTGGTGGATTGCAGTTCCTCGTAGGCCGATTCGCGTTGCTGGTTGGCGTGATTCAGCTCGGTGAGCAGGCGGCGGGTGGCGGTCACGTCGTGGAAGACGAGCGACACCCCGAGCAGTGAGTCCTCGGTGACCAGCGGGCTGACATGGACCTCGAGGGTCAGCATTTCGCCGGGGCCGCGCTGCCATTCGACGTCCTTGATCCGGATCGCCCGGCGTTCGGCGCGCACCTGATCGATGTAGCCGCGCAGCTCGACCGGCCGGTAGGACAGCTCCAGATCACGCAGCGGACGGCTGACATCGCGATCGGACAGACCGAAAAGATGCTTCGCCTGCTGATTGGCCAGCGTCACCACATCCTCGCCGTTGAGCACCACCTGCGGCACCGGCCCGGTCGAGAAGGCCAGCGTGCGTAGGCTGTCCACGTGATCGAGCTCGCGGCGATCCGGCATGAGCGCGCGGCCGAACACCGAGCCGACATCCACCCGCGAGGTGCGCACCTTGCGGAAGACCCGGCGCTTGAGGTCCACCGGATCGAAGATCCGGCTGTGCGAGAGCAGCATCTCGGCCTTGCCGAGGAACAGCATGCCGCGCGGCGCGAGGGCGAAATGGAACTTGTCCAGGATCTTGGTCTGGGTTTCGGCGTTGAAGTACATCAGCGTGTTGCGGCAGGCCAGCAGGTCGATCCGGGAGATGGGCGCGTCCTGCACCAGATCGTTGCGGCCGAAGATGACCGAGCGGCGCAGATCCTTGCGGAAGGAGTACCGGCCCGCGACCGGCTCGAAGTACCGCTGGATCAAGTCCTGTCCCAGCGGCTGCACTTCCTTCTCGGTGTAGGTGGCGTGCCGGGCGCTGCTCAACGCCTCCTCGTCCACGTCGGTGGCGTAGATCTTCACCCGCTGCCGGAACTCGTCGATGCCGACGACCTCGGCCAGCACGATGGCCAGCCCGTAGGCTTCCTCGCCGGAGGCGCATCCCGCGCACCACACCCGGATCGGTTCCTCCGGGCCGCGCTCGGCCAGCAGCGTCGGCACCACATGGGTCTGCAGGTAGTCCCAGGCGTCGGGGTCGCGGAAGAAGCCGGTGACATTGATCAGGATGGTGTTGAACAACGCCACGAATTCGTCCGAATTGGCCTGCAGCACATCCAGATACTCGACGTAGTCGGCCGCGTCCAGCTGGGCCAGCCGCCGATCGACGCGGCGCATCAGGCTGCTGCGCTTGTAGCCGGTGAAGTCGAAGCCGCGGGCCTCCTTGAGATACTGGAGGATCTCTTCGAAACCACTCACGGCGCTGGGCGCACTGTCCTGGTCCACACTCACAACCTACTGGTTCGCCTCCCCGTTTCCCGGCCCGACCAGCAGGTTGCGCAGAACTTCCACCGCCGAGGCCTGTTCGTCCGCCTGGGTGGCGAAGCGGGCGGCCAAGCTCGTATCACCGAAACGCTCGGCGTCCGAACGCATCCGGTGGGCCAGCCGCTGTTTGTCCTGCAAGGCGCGCAGCGCCGTCCACAACGCCTTCTCCACATCGACCCCCTGCATGCTGAGCAGGGCCTCCTGGGTCCAGGCGTGCCCGACATGGCAGCGATAGCGGCGTCCGCCTTCGAGCGCGAACAGTGAACCGTTGCAGTCCGGACAGGTCAGTCCGGCGGGTTCGGCCATGGCCGCCACCCCGTTTCGATCGATCGGCGCGCCCGCGTCGATATCCGCCTCCAGCCGGTCCAGACCCGAGAGCCGCGGCGCGGTGACGAATTCGCGACCCTGCAGTTTGGCGGCCACCGCCCTGCCGATCTCACCGGCCGGCAGCACCAGGTCCACCGTGACATTCCGTAATGCGCTGCGCGGCATATCCGCGTACAGCGCCTCCTCGGGATCCTGCACCACCGCGAGTCCGCCGCGGCGTTTGATCAGGGCGAGTCCCGCGGTCCCGTCGTCGAGCGCGCCCGAGAGTACGATTCCCGTCGCGTGCGGGCCCCAGGCGACCGCCGCGGACCGGAACATGGCGTCCACGCCCGGGCGGTGACCGTTCTCGCTCGGGCCGCGCGACAACATCATCCGGCCATCGCGAACCAGCAGGTGAGCATCGGGTACCGCGGTGTAGACATGACCCGCCAACGCTGTGGTGCCATTGCCGGCGGCGGTCACCGGCAGGGGTCCCGCCCGGCCCAGGATGGCGGGCAGGGCGCTCGCTCCGCGCGGTGGCATATGCAGGACCACGAGCACCGCCGCCGGGAGATCGGCGGGCAGCCCGGCCACGAATTCTCGCAGCGCCTCGACTCCGCCGGCCGACGCGCCGACCACGATCAGATCCGAAGGTTCCACGGCGAGTCTCCTAACCCGGGCGCACCCGCACCCCTCCATGCTCCCGCCCTACCCACGCAGCGCGCCACCACACCTGTGGATGTCGCGAACGGTGCGATATGACGGCGACTAGCGAGGGGCCGGGCGGGTATCGCGCAAATATGGCGAACGAAACGTTCGCATCCGGAGTGCAGGCACGAGGAAGGACGATGCGTCATGCCAGATCCGAAGAATCCCGGTCAGTTCGGCAACCGTCCCGACACCGAGGAGCAGGCGCGCAAGGGCGGCAAGGCCAGCAGCGGCAGTTTCGGCGAGCCCAACTCCGCCGACCCGCACGAGGCCGGTCGCAAGGGCGCCGCGGCGCAGCCGACCGAAGCCAAGGCCGAGGGCGGTCGAAACAGCCACCGCGAGCACTGAGTATCGGCACCGGAGAAGGCCACAGCGGCTTCTTCGTCGGTCGTCAATCGAGCCGCCGCGACAACTGCGGAAACGGCGTCGGCAAGGGTTCGGGGGAGGGGCCGCCGGGTGTCGGCGGCGGTGGAAAGGGTTGCGGGGGTTCGGGAATGGGAGGCAGCGGGGAAGGACTCGGCACCGGCTCGAGGGGCGGATGCGCGGGGTCGGGCGCCGGCGGATCCACGGGTGGATGCGGTAGCACACCCGCACCGACCACTACCGGAGGCGATTCGGCTGAGTACATCGGTTTCTCCTCGCAGAGTGGGATGGGCGCCTCGGCGATACCACCGCGCGGCGGTCGTAAACGCCGTACGGTGCTCGGTTCTCGATCGGATTGCGCGCAGTCGCGGCGGGTATACGGCGGCTGTCGAGTATCGGGCGCACACGAACGGGAGAGACTATGTCGCGACAAGTCGGTGACTATGTGGTGGAGCGGCTTCGTGATTGGGGGGTGGAGCAGGTCTTCGGGTATCCGGGGGACGGCATCAACGGATTGATCGCCGCCTTCGGCCGCGCGGACGGACCGGCCTTCATCCAGGTCCGGCACGAGGAGATGGCGGCCTTCGCGGCCACCGGATACGCCAAATTCGGTGGCGGCGTGGGAGTGTGCGTCGCGACGTCCGGGCCGGGTGCGATCCATCTGCTCAATGGGCTCTACGACGCCAAACTCGATCACGTACCGGTGGTGGCGATCGTCGGCCAGACCGCGCGCAGTGCGATGGGCGGCAGCTACCAGCAGGAAGTGGATTTGCAGAGTCTGTACAAGGATGTCGCCTCCGACTATCTGGTCGAGGTGAACGTCTCCAGCCAGCTGCCCAACGCGCTGGATCGAGCCTTCCGCACCGCCGTTGCACGGCGTGCCCCGACCGCGGTGATCATCCCGTCCGATCTCCAGGAAGAACCGTACGAAGCGCCGACCCACGATTTCAAGCAGGTGCCCTCCAGCGCTCCGGCGTCGGTGCCCGCGCCCGAGGTCCACGCGTCACGAGAGCAGATCGAGCGCGCGGCGGAGATAGTGAACAAGGGTTCGCGCGTGGCGATCCTCATCGGTCAGGGCGCACGCGGCGCGGCGGCCGATATCGCGCGCCTCGCGGACCTGTCCGGTGCGGGTGTGGCCAAGGCACTGCTCGGCAAGGATGTGCTGTCGGACGAATTGCCTTATGTCACCGGCTCTATCGGCTTGCTCGGCACCCGGCCCAGCTACGAACTCATGCGCGATTGCGACACACTGCTGATCATCGGATCCAATTTCCCCTACGCCCAGTTCATGCCGAAATTCGGTCAGGCGCGCGCCATTCAGATCGACATCGACGGCGCGATGATCGGAATGCGCTATCCCACCGAGGTGAATCTGGTAGGCGACGCCAAAGCGACGCTCGCGGAACTGATTCCGCTGGTGCACGCGAAACCGGATCGGTCGTGGCCGCTCGAGATCGAGCAGAACGTCATCCGATGGTGGCAGACGATCGAACGGCAGTCCATGCTCGAGGCCAAGCCGGTCAACCCGATGCGGGTCGTCTGGGAGCTGTCCCGGCAGATCCCGGACAACGCCATCGTGACAGCGGATTCCGGATCATCCACCAACTGGTACGCGCGGTGCCTGCGCATGCGCGGCGAAATCCGCGGTTCCCTGTCGGGGACACTCGCGACCATGGGTCCCGGCGTGCCCTACGCCATCGGCGCGAAATTCGCCCATCCCGACCGTCCCGCCATCGCACTCGTGGGCGACGGCGCGATGCAGATGAACGGCATGGCCGAACTGCTGACGATCGCCCGCTACCAGGACCGCTGGAGCGATCCGCGCCTGATCGTCTGCGTCTTCCACAACAACGACCTCAACCAGGTCACCTGGGAACTGCGCGCCATGGGCGGCGCGCCGAAATTCGAGGAATCCCAGACGCTTCCGGACATCTCCTACGCCGAGGTCGCGCGCGCCGCCGGCCTGGCCGCCATCCCCGTGGACTCCGCCGAGGACGTGGGCCCGGCCTGGGAGGCCGCGCTCGAGGCCGATCGCGCGGTCCTGCTCGACATCCGCACCGATCCGGAGGTGCCGCCGATCCCGCCGCACGCCACCTGGGAACAGCTCAAGGACACCGCCGAAGCGACGGTGCGCCGCCACCACCACGCTCCCGATCCGATGCCGCCGGAACAGGACCCGATGCGCGGCCACCGGCGCGACCAGGCATACCGTCGCACTGATCGACGCGGCGACGGTCACCAGGTACAGCGTCCGCATCGCGGAAGACAGCTCGGCGAAGCGATTCTGGAACGGCAGTGTCAGCAGGAAGCCGGTCAGGAACTGCACGCCGGTCTGCACCACCCGCAGCTCCTGCATCAGGCTGCCCCAATTGCGGTCCAGCCGTTCGGCTTCCGTCTCATGCCTGCCGTCTGACACGCCGGTCCCGGACAATGTCAATGACCTTGTCGCACAGCGGGTCCCGCCTTGTCACGAGACCGCCGTCGCCTCCACTCACCGACGATCACCGCGGCGCTCGCGAGGAACAGCACCACGCAGGCGACCGCGGCCACCGCCGCCCAGCCGCCCAGCCCGTAGCCGCCGGCGACCAGCGCCAAGGCCAGCGCGACGACACCCAGGCCGGCCAGCACGACCCCGATCACGTTGACGCCGTCCTCGATTCCCTCACCCGCGTGCCGTCGCCGCAACCGCCGCCGGCGGTTGACCGCATTCGGATCGGCCGTCATGGGGTACTCCCTTCGTCACGGACTGGAAACATCTCTTGTGCTTTGGTTTTCGCGCCCTGCGCGATCAGGTGCCAGCCGCCGGGGTCGCCGCGCAGGGCTACGCCATCGCCGGTCTCGCGCTGCTGGGCGTCGCCTTGACCGGGGTGGCGGTCCTGATCTTCGACACGGTGGCGGGTCCGGTCCCGGCGGGCGTCGCGGGCGCGTTCTTCGGATTGTTCTTCGCCGCGGTGTGGGTCCTGCATCCGTGGCGGCAACGCCGGCCCTGACGCGTTTTGTTTGCCGGGGTGTGGGAACGCCGCAGGTATGCCCAGCAATAGCGCCGACATTCGGCGCTCGAAAGGATGCACCGTCGGAACCATTTACCATTCGGGCAGATCGCACTGGCCGGAAATGGCGCGACTGCACCTCGAATCGGATGGCTGCCATGGCGAATTGCTGCTGGTGCTGCCGGAGCCGGACGATATCGAGATCGCCGCTGTGGAATCCGGCAAAGCTCAATTCGCGTGGGTGGACAGCGAGCATGTGGCGTTGCTGGCTTTTCGCTTCGCCGACGGCTTCGACTGGTCGGATGCCCCCTACGCGCCGAATCCCGATGCCGCCGTCGACGGCGAGGTGGCCTGTGCCGCCGATGGTCGTCTGATATTGCGGGTCATTCTCGTCGACGGCGACACCGGAGTGATCCGGGCCGTGCGGCACATGAGCTGGCCCGCGCCGTTCACGCATTTCGTGCGCCTCACGGCCGCGCGATTGTGCCGGGCCGGATACAGCGAAACGGCCGCGGGTGCGGAACAGGATTCGCTGTACGCGCATTACCGCACGACCGCCGATATGGTCCGACGCCGTGCGGACGCGGCCTGCATCGGTCTGCCCGCCATCGAGTAATCCATTTCCGGCGGGGTATCGCCAATATGTAAGCCCCACTGGCGACGTCAACGGCGACGACCCCTCAACGGCGAGAGGATGCCACGAGGGGGTTGCTGGAACCGACGAAAGGGAGTTTGTCATGCTGATGCGTCGGGTCGCGCGCCCACTGTTGGCCGCGCCGTTCGTAGTGGACGGGATCACCGCCTGTACGGACCCGGGTCCGCGCCTGAAGGCCGCCGATGCGCTGGTGCAGCAGGGGCGGCGCAGGCTGCCGGACTCGGCCGCGAGCAAGTTGACCGTCGACCCCGAGACCGTGGTGCGGGTCAACGGTGCCGCCCAGGTTCTGGCCGGGGCCTTGCTGGCCTTCGGAAAGGCGCCACGCGCGGCCGCGTTCGTGCTCGCGGTGACCGTCATCCCCACGGCCGTCACCGAACAGGACTTCTGGGCGGAGCCGGATCCGGATCGCAAGGCGGCCAAGCGAATCGCCTTCCTGAAGGACGCGGGCCTGTTGGGCGGCCTGCTCATCGCCAGCGGGGACACCGAGGGCCGGCCATCGCTGGGGTGGCGCGGTCGCCGGGCCGCGAAGCGCGCCGCGGCCACCGTCTCGGCCGCGCTGCCGATCGCCACCCAGTCGGCTTCGAGCGAGGTGCTGCGCGAGCGGGCACACGACGCGATGGAGCAGGTGCGAGCGCTGTCGTCGACGGCGGCCGCCAAGGGAGCCGAACTCGCCGAGACCGCACAGGTCCGGGGCGGTGAACTCGCCGAGACCGCGAGGGGTCACGCCGCCGACTTCGCGGAGACTGCCAAGGACCACGCCGCCGAGCTGTCCGGGACCGCGAAGGAGCTCTCCGGGACGGCGAAGGAGCATGCGGCCGAGATCACCGGCACGGCAAAGGAACACGCCGGGGATATCGCCGAGTCGGTGAAACGCAACGGCGGCGAGTGGGCCGGGTTGATCCGCCGTCGGGTGGCGGACAAGTTCGAGGATCGATAGCCGAACACCATGCCTACCGGCTCGATCCGGTCCTGCGGCGGCGAGTGTCAAGGAAGCTCTCGCCGCCGTGGTGTGCGCGGACGAGCCGTTTGACGGCCCGTTCGACGTCGAAGGGCACGATGGTCGCCGCGGCGTTCGGGACACCGCTGATCGCGGCGGCCAGGTGGTCGGCGGTGTGGTCGTGCAGGAGCCGTCCGAGCGGACCGTAGGCACGACGCGGCAGCACGATGGTGACATCGGTGTCGGGTTCGGTGGCCGCTTCGGCCGTCAGCTGCACCGCGGCATGTCGCAATCGACGGTCGGGGCACGGCAGCAATTCGAGTTCGACAGCACCGTGTTCGACGGTCTCCCACCGCGTGGCCAGCCGTGCGGAATGGTCGTCGTCGAGGACGAAGTGCACGGCGCGCAGCCGGTCCGGCGTCATATCGCGGGCATAGCGCAAACCGCGCAGGGTCGCCACGTCGAGGTCGCCGACCAACAGCAGCACCGTGTGCCGTTCATGGCCGGGATTCGTGTCGAAGGACGGTGCGAGGACCGCGAGTGCGGCCTCCTCCTCGCGGTATCGGCGATTGAGCCGGATCAGCGCCACCACCAGCAACGGGAACAGCACGACCACCAGCCACGCGCCCTCGGTGAACTTCACGATCGCGAAGATGGCGACGACCAGCAGCGACATCGCACCGGCCGTCGTGTTCACGACGAGCTTGCGCCGCCAGCCGGATTCACGCTGTGTGCGATGATATTTCGCCATCCCGAAGCCCGCCATGGTGAAGCCGGTGAACACCCCGATGGCGTAGAACGGCACCAGGGCATTGACTTTCGCTCCGGTGAGCAGCAGCAGAGCCACGGAGGTCACCGCGAGCACGATGATGCCGTTGGAGAAGACCAGTCGATGGCCGCGCTTGGTCAGGCGGCGAGGCAGAAACGAGTCGCCCGCAACGAAACTCGCCAGATACGGGAACCCGTTGAAGCTGGTGTTCGCCCCGGTGTAGAGGATCAGCGCGGAGGCCGCCTGCACGACGACGAACAGCACCGTGCCCACCGCGCCGTGCCCGAACACCGCACGCGCCTCCTGCGAGATCACCGAGGGATATCCGCTCACCCGCGGCGCGGCCCGGGTGAGGTGGGCCAGCCAGGACACCCCGGCGACGAGGAAGCCGAGCACGGCGGCCATGGTGACCAGGACGATGCGGGCATTGGTTCGGGCGGGTGCGCGAAAGGAGCTGATGCC
>NZ_JBSGBY010000365.1:0-8657 GCF_053601505.1 Nocardia sp. NPDC004722 | reverse complement strand
CGCGCTCGCCGAGAGGGGTAACCGGTCCTGCAGCATCCCGAACAACGGATCGCCGATCTCGTTGCCGAGCCAGCCGGGTTCGCCTGTGCCCCTTGCCACTACGACGTCCACGGCGGCGCATCCGTCCGCGTGGGCCGTCGGTTGTGGCAGGACCACCGTCGCCGCGATGGTCACCATCGCCGCGAGACCCCATGCCGTACGCCATTTTCCAGGCAGCAGTACCTTCCGGTCGCCCATTGTCCTCACCTCACGTCGTTGTGAGAAGCCCGGTGACTCTTGTCATTGACTAGAGACTGATCACCGGGCTATGTGACCCAAGGTAGGAATGGACGGAGCGGGCGGCAACGAATTCTACTGGAGAGTCACCTAATTGGTACCCAACCGTTTCATCATGAAACTTGTTATCTACGTGCTATTTTGGGGCTACGAAATGGCATCGGACGGGATTCGAAGCACACCGCGAACGCCGCGCAAAATGGAACTAGTTCTCATAGTGTGTTGGTATGGAACGACTTACCGGGCTCGACGCGAGCTTCCTCTATCTCGAAACAGACACCCAGCTGCTGCACGTCTGCGCAATGCTGATACTCGATCCCGCCGCCGAGGGGGTGAGCTTCGAGCACGAGGCCTTCAAGGCCGAGCTCGGGCGGCGGCTGCACCTCATCCCGGCCATGACGCGGCGGCTGCACGCCGTGCCGCTCAACCTCGATCATCCGGTGTGGGTGCGGGATTCGAACTTCGATCTCGACTACCACGTGCGGCGGCTGGCCCTGCCGCCCGGCGCGGGTGACGCGGGCCTGGCCGAACTGGCCGCTGACATCGCCGGACGCCCCCTCGACCGGAACCGGCCGCTGTGGGAGATGTGGGTCATCGAGGGCCTGCCGTACGGCAAGGTGGCGGTGGTGTCGAAGTACCACCACGCCATCGTGGACGGCATCACCGGCACCAACATGATGATGCACCTGTGCGATATGCAGCCCGGGGTCAGCTATACCCCGCCCGCAGCCGAAACCGTCACGGACGAACCGGAACCCAATGATCTTCAGCTCGCCGGGGAGGCGCTGCTGAAGCTGCCGGGGCGGCTCGGCATGGTCGGGATGGTGCCCAAGACCGTCGGCATTCTGAGCGGTCTGGTGCAGCGGCGGCGCGAATCCGGCAGCCGCGGCATGCCGTTGCCGTTCACCGCGCCGCGCACGCCGTTCAATCGAGCTATCACCCCGCATCGCGCCATTTCCTTCGTGCAGACCGAGCTGTCGGATATCAAGGAGATAAAGACCGCCTTCGGGGTGAAGGTCAACGACGTGGTGCTGGCCGTGGTCGGCGGGGCGTTGCGCAGCTATCTCGAACTGCACGACGAGCTGCCCGAAACCTCGCTGCTGGCCTCGGTTCCGGTGTCCACGCACGAGACCTCGCGGCACGAGGAGGGCACCAACAAGGTGTCGACCATCTTCGCGCGGCTCTACACCGATATCGAGAATCCGGTGGCGCGCGTGCAGGCCATCGCCGAGGACAATCGCGGGGCCAAGGAGGAGCACAACCTCATCGGGGCCGACTTCCTGCAGGACTGGGCACAATACGCCCCGCCCAACACCTTCCAGCTGGCCGCGCGCGCGTACTCCTCGTTCAAGCTCGCCGAGCATCACCCGGTCGTGCACAACCTGGTGGTGTCCAATGTGCCCGGGCCGAACTTCCCGATGTACTTCCTGGGCGTGCGGGTGGCATCGATGTATCCGTTCGGGCCGGTGTTCCACGGCGCGGGCCTGACCGCCACCGTCATCTCCAACAACGGGCACCTGGATTTCGGCTTCATCGCCTGCCGGGAACTGGTGCCGGATGTGGGTGCGATCGGCGACGCCGTCCCCGAGGTGATCACCGAGCTGCTCAAGGCCGCCCGCGAAAAAGCCTGAGCTACAGCCGCTCCACCACCGATTGAACGGCCTCGAGGAACACCGGGACAAAGACGTCCGCCTCGAGTGCGCAGGCCGCGTGACCGGCCTTGGCGAGGAAGATCTCCGCTCCCGGAATCGCTTTCGCCATTTCCAGCTGACGGAAGACGGGCAGGGCCCGATCCCGCGTGGTGATCACCACCGCCGTCGGCACTTTCAGCGTCGAGATCCAGTCCGACGAATCGAATTGCCCCAGCACCACGAGCGCCTGCGCGAGCGCCCAGCCGCTGGTGGCCCGTAGTTCCGCCATGGCCCAGCGATCCATCCGGCCTACCGGCCAGGAGGATTCCGGCAGCGTGGGGAGTTTGTCGCGGCGCAGTTCCGCACGGCGGAACGACCATTCGGAGAACAGGGTCGCGGTGGCCGCCCAACCGCGGTGGAAGGCGCGCTCGCGCCACTTCTCCTGGAAGCGGTAGGTGGTGGCGGCCAGCACCAGCCCACCCACCCGATCCGGATGCCGGTGCGCGACCAGTTGGGCGACCACGCCGCCCATGGAATAGCCCGCCAGGATGGGCCGTTCGACGCCGACCGCGTCGGCGACTGCCACCACGTCGTCGGCCAGATCGTCGAGATCGAAACGCTCGGAACGGATTCCGTGGCCGTGCCAACGCTGGTCGAACAGCACCACGCGGTAGCGCTCGTTGAGTTCGCGCAGGGACGGGAACCAGTTGAGCATGGCGGTGGTGGCCATGCCGTGCAGCAGCAGCACGGTCGGCGAGTCCGGGGACGGGCCCGCCAGGTCCACCACGTAGGTGGTGCCGCGACCGGGCAGTTCCACCATGCGGCCCTGCGGCACCTCGGTCAGCCGGGAGATGCGCGGGGACAGCCGGCGGCCGCGGACGGCGGTCGGCACGGTCGGATTCGGGCTGGGGTTCGTCATCGAAAGGCCTCCCGGCACACCGCTGCGGCGGTCGAAAATGGAACACGTTTCACTTGATGATGCCATATCGGGCCGGGAGGGGCCGGTTACGGTTTACAGGGGGCGGGGGCGGCGACCACCGTGGTGACGACCACCGGCGCGGTCGGCGGGGGCGGGGTGGCGGGCGGCTCGGCCGGGATCTCGTAGAGGCGAATTCCGGTGTGGCGCAATTGACCCGGGGTGATCGTGACGCCGGAGACGAAGGCGGCGTGGCCGTAGACATCGGTGACTTCGGCGGTGAAGGGGCCCGCGCCCGCGCCGGAAATACTCCAGTAGTTGTCGTTGCCGCGGCGCAGCGGCAGATAGTCGCCGCCGGAATCGGGCTTCAAGGAGACTTGCGCGATCGGATTGCCGGTGCCGGAGAACAAGATCCCGAGCCAGCTGGGCGAGGAACTCGGCTCGACCCGGTACACCAGTTCCGGAGCCGGGTTGGGGTCGCGCACCTGGCCGATGCGGACCTGGGCGACACCGTCGGTGGTGTTGGCGATGGCCTCGAAAGCCGAACGGCTCAAATCGTATTGGTTGGGGCCGCAGCCGGGGCAGCGGTCGACGACCTCGGCGCGGACACTGCCGAGGGGGCCGTCGATGTCGACGTAGGAGCCGCACGGGGCGGAACCGTTGTACTGGCCGGTCGGTACCCCGACGTAGTAGCCGTCCAGCGGCAGATCCGGCAGCGAGCAGGCCACGCCCTGACTGAAGGCGTAGAAGCGCGCCTCGCCCGGTTGCGGCGCGGGCTGCGACTCCGGAGGCTGAATCTGCTGAGGAGTAACCGAACTCGGGACGGGTGCGGCGGGAAGCGTGATAACGGTTGTGGTGGGTGTGGCAGCCTGACAGCTCAGCGACTGCGGCCGGATCCACCAGGTGGCCAGCCCTACCACCACCGCTCCTGCCAGAATCGTCCACAACCACGGCCTGCCGGAATGGACCTCTTCGAGCCCCGTGCGGTGCATGGCTGGTCCCCAACCCTCCGAATTGTGTTTGCTGAAGCGATGCTGCCCGTCACATCAGGAAAGCAGCCGCCGCCGTTACGGCGGGCTCGAATCGGAAACTCGGACTGAAAAACACGGCGTGTTGGCGGTGTGTCATGGATGTAGAACCGGGGGCGGCTCCGCCTCGTATGTCCTGGTGTCCACCCATAACGCACTCGCGGATGTCGGCCCGCCTCAGGAGAGTTCCGCCATGGCCCAGCTCGCACCCTTCTACCGGCAGGTGCAATCGCACTACGACCTGTCCGACGATTTCTACGCCCTGTTCCTCGACCCCTCCATGACCTACAGCTGCGCGTTCTTCGAGCGCGCGAGCATGAGCCTCGAGGAGGCGCAGCAGGCCAAGATCGACCTGGCGCTCGGCAAACTCGGACTCGAACCGGGCATGACGCTGCTCGATGTGGGCTGCGGCTGGGGGTCGACCATGATCCGCGCGGTCCTCACCTACGGGGTGCGCGTCATCGGACTCACCTTGAGCCGCAACCAGTTCGATCATGTCCGCACCCAGCTGCGCGAGCTGGGCATCACCGAAGCCGAAGTGCGCCTGCAAGGTTGGGAGGAATTCGACGGGACCGCCGACCGCATCGTCAGCATCGGCGCGTTCGAGCACTTCCGCAAGGAACGCTATCCGGAGTTCTTCGCCCGCTGCCACCGCCTGCTGCCCGCCGACGGCCGCATGCTGCTGCACACCATCATCGGCCGCACCCTGGCCGAACTGCGCGACGCCGACATCCCCGTCACCCGCGACGACGCCCTGTTCCACATCTTCATGAAGCGCGAGATCTTCCCCGGCGGCCAACTCCCCCAACCCGACACCGTCACCGGCAACGCCGAACCCGCCGGCTTCCGCACCACCCGCATCCAATCCCTGCGCCCCCACTACGCCCGCACCCTCGACCTCTGGGCCGAGAACCTCCGAGCCCACCACCCCGAAGCCGTCCGCCTCACCTCCGAAGAGGTCTACCAGCGCTACCTCAAATACCTCACCGGCTGCGCCCACTACTTCCGCGCCGGCCACCTCGACGTCATGCAATTCACCTTGCAGAAGTAGCCTTTTCACTCCGCCAGGTCGAGGGTGTCGAATCGGTGGGCGGACCAGGTTTGGCGGGAGGTTTCCTCGGGGTAGGGGTGGGTGGTGGGGGCGGCGTGGTAGAGGCGGGTGGGGCGGGAGTTCGGGTTGTAGGGTGTCCAGCCTGGGTTGCCGGTGGTGGCGAAGTTGACCCATTCGGTGCGCATGTTGTGGGAGACGGGGGCGAGTTCGGAGGCGGCATTCTTGTGTGCGGCAGGGTGATTGCGTACGTCGGCGGGGGTTAGGGTGCCGAGTACGAGGAGGAAGTCGAGGCTGTGGGAGGCGCCTTCATCGGAGTTGAAGGCCCAGCACAGCTCGTATAGCCACGCCTTGCCACCGCCGCGATGGCGGGCGTCCGCGAGATGCAGGGTGGGCATTCGGAACAGCCAATCGGCGAGGTGTTTGGCGGCCGCTTCGTCGGCGGAATGTGGTGTGAGGAGATGGTATTCGTCGCGGGTATGTCCGACCAGCAGGTCGACGTTCCGCGCGGCGCCACTGCCGAGTGCTCGCCAGGGGGCCAGCGGCAGCAGGTCGCCGTCGACGACGGGTGAGAACGGTGTGGGGGTCAGTGCCATCGGTCCCCACGAGTCGACGAACTCGGGCATTCTCCGGATGATCGTGTTCGTCGCGTCGAGCAGGGATCGCGGTGGGATGGGTGCCATTTCGTCGAGGGTGGGCCCGACACCGAGTTCGGCGGTGATCGCCGAGGTGACCGCACCCGCGAGGCGCGGGGTGAAGAAGGTGCCCGGGACACTCATGGCGATGGCACGGCGAAAAAGACCGGCTGCCAACGGCATTGCGAGCAGTGCGGCGATGCAGCCGGCTCCGGCCGATTGGCCGAAGACGGTGACGTGGGCCGGGTCGCCGCCGAACTCGGCGATATTGTCCTGGACCCAGTGCAGTGCGGCGGCCTGGTCGAGGATGCCGCGGTTGTCGGGGGCTCCGGCGATGTGGGCGAAGCCCTCGACGCCGGTGCGGTAGTTCATGCTGACCATCACCACGCCGGCCTTGGCGAGGGTCGCGCCGTCGTGGTGTGGATTGCCGGACGTGCCCTCCCGGTAGGCGCCACCGTGGATCCACACCATCACCGGCAGGCCCGCGGCTGAGAGATCGGGCGACCAGACATTGAGGGTCAGACAGTCGCCGGAACCGTCGGTTGCGCTGCCGTACAGCGAGGTCATCACCGAGCCCGGGCAGGTTGATTGGGGTACCGGCGGACCGAATTCCGAGGCGACGCGAATGCCGTCCCACCCTTGTGCGCGAACAGGAGAGCGAAATCGGCGGGGCCCGAACGGTGGTTCGGCATACGGGATGCCCCGGAACACCGCGAGGGTGCCCTCCCATCGGCCACGCACAACCCCGGCGGCCGTACGGATTTCCGGATCAGTACCGCTGCGGGTATTCATGTATCTCCCGTACCGGGGTGTGGGTGTCCGCCCGGCGAGTGGCGTGAGATCGGCCACTCATGCGGACCGGCCAACAACAATCAAGTAGCGGCTCGCGATTATACCGATCACGCGGAAAGCACACCATGACAAACGACGCCAAATTGTCACCGGGCGAAGTCGATGCTGATCGCCGATCACTCGAGATAGACGCGCTGACGGAGCCCATTCGCGCCTTATCGGGGCCACTGACATCCCGTGCCAATCATGTTTACGCAACCGTCGGAACCAGTTAACTGAAAGGGAACAGGAGACCTGACCAGCCGGTCAGGATCCGCCTTCGGGACGCGCTTCGTCCGTGGCGAAACACGCTGAGCTGCACAGTTGTTCAACCTCGACCCAAATTGACACCGCGCCGCCACGCCGCTAGCGTGTCGCCATGACGTTGCCGGTCGGATGACCAGTAACGTGGAAGGGTTGGGGAAGTTTCGTGAATGGTTTTTCCACCTTCGACCGCGAAAACCTGCCTTCGGTAATTTCCGCGGTCGTCATCGACGAACTCGTGCGCAATGGCGTGAAATGGTTCGTCTATTGCCCGGGTTCACGAAATGGCCCACTGGGATTCGAACTCGCACGGCGTGCGCGCGCCGGGGAAATCAATTTCCAGGTGCGACTCGACGAGCGTTCGGCGGCCTTCGTGGCGCTCGGCATCACCAAGGCGAGCGGGCTGCCCGCGGCGGTCGTGACGACCTCCGGCACCGCGGTGTCGAACCTACTGCCCGCGGTCACCGAGGCGAACTACTCCGACCTGCCGCTGGTGCTCCTCACCGCCAATCGACCGCCCGAGGTGCTCGGCACCGGCGCGTCGCAGACCGTCGAGCAGACCGCGCTGCTGACCTCGCAGACCCGGCACGTACAGCAGGTCTGGTCGGGCGAATCGTTCGGGCCGGAGACGAACGGCGTGCTCCGCGCTCAGGTGTGCCGTGCGCTGGGGATCGGGACCGGGCAACTGCTCGGGCGTCCCGGCCCGGTGCAGATCGATGTCCCGCTGCCGTCCGGGCTACCGCCCGCCGGTGAGATCGCCTGTCCGCCAGGCCGTTCCGAGGGCGCGCCCTGGATCAGGATGCCCGGCGTGACCCGCCGCACCGACTCCGCCGCGGCGCTCGACCTGACCCGCCCGACCCTGATCATCGCCGGTGACGGCACCGATCCCGCCGCGCTGCCGCCCCGCCTGCCCGTCATGGCCGAGCCGACCGTCGAACTCGGTGACCGTCCCCGCCTGCACCCCTGGGTCCTCGACTACGTCGAGCCCGAGCAGGTGGTGATCTACGGCCGCCCGACCCTGCACCGCAATGTCGGACGGCTGCTGGCCCGCGACGGCGTGCGCGCGGTGCTGGCGGGCGGACCGGGCGACTGGATCTACGCCGCGCCCGACATCGAAATGCTGTCCGGCACTCCGAGGTTCCACGGTGAATCCAGTCCGGCGTGGATCGAGGAGCTCGAGCTCACCGACGGGATCGTGCGCGGGCAGTGGACCCGGGTCATGAACGAGACGGCCGAGCACCGCATCGGTCTCGGGGTGGCCCGCGCCGTGCTGTCCGGTCTGCGCTCCGGCGACGTGCTGTGGCTGGGCGCGTCCAATCCGATCCGCGATGTGTCGCTGGCGGGGGTGGTGCCCGCCGGTGTCCAAGTGCTGTCCAATCGCGGCGTCGCCGGGATCGACGGGAATGTGAGTGCCGCGATCGGCGCGGCGCTCTCGGCACCCGATCGCACGGTGGTGGCGCTGCTGGGCGATCTCACCTTCGCCTACGACGCCTCGGGCTTGCAGTTCGGTCGGCTGGAGCAGGTGCCCGGCAATCTGATCCTGGTGGTGTCCAACGATTCCGGCGGCGGCATCTTCGAACTGCTCGAACAGGGCCATGCCCGCTATCGGCAGGATCCCTACGGCGACACCTTCGAACGGATCTACGGAACCCCGCAGCAGGTCGACATCGCCCAGCTGTGCGGCGCGTACGGCGTCGCGCATCGCCGGGTCGAGCTCGGCGATCTCGGTATCGCACTGCGGCAGGAGCGCTTCGCGCAACGGCTGTCGGTGCTCGAAATCCCGGTCGCGCGAACCGCTTTGCGCGATGTGCACGCCACCGCGCGACAGGCGGTCGACGCGGCTTTCGCGACGGCAGCCCTCGAGGCGGCCGAGGTCGCCGACGCCGCAATCGATCTGGCATTGCAGACCCCAGAACTCTCCGGAAACCTCGAATACTCCTGATGACCGACACCAAGCCTGACAACGACACCATGCCTTCGTTTCCCTTGACTCCCCTGCTCGTTCCCGACGACCCCGACACCGCCGTC
>NZ_JBSGBY010000364.1:0-8658 GCF_053601505.1 Nocardia sp. NPDC004722 | reverse complement strand
GCCGGAACGGCCGCGATCGCAGCGCGCGGAACGCATTCGGCCGCTCCACCCGCGCAACCGGCTGCACCGCAGCCGCTTCCGGCACCACCCTCAACGCCTCACGGTCCATCAAGTCCGCACCTTCCTACCGAGGAACTCCCGAATTCTGCCCTGGCTGAGAGGGGGACGAAGCGGGGGCTCGGTGATCTGGGCGCGCTCGGGTTCGGTGGTGGGCCCAGGTGTCAGGTCCAGGTGGTCGGTTGTGGGGCGTGGCGCTGATGGCGCCGCTACTCGACGGCTCCGGTGACGACGTGCTTCATCTGGACCGATGGTGGGGCGAGCATGGTGCCGCCGGCTTGGATCCATTCGCCGATGACGCGGGCGGCGTCGCGGGCCGGGTTGTAGATGTCCTCCTCGCTGGCGAAGAGGTTGTCGCCCGCGTAGACGAGGCGGGTGGTGTTGGGGAACCAGAATTCGACGCCGGGTTCGGTGGGGTGGTCGAGGAGGTTCTTGATGCCGACGACGATGGCGTCGTTGTCCTCGTCGTAGGCGATCCACTCGTGGGGGAAGCGCATGTGCGGGAAGGGCTTCATCACCTCGACGATCCAGGCGCGGACGTCCTCGCGGTGGTGGAAGGTGCCGTAGGCGTGCTCGATGTACTCGACGTCCTCGACGAACAGGTCCGCGAACGGGGCCCAGTCCCCGGTCTCGGAGCAGGTGTCGACGACCCCGCTGTAGTGGTGCAGCGCTGCCTCGAGCTCCGACCGGCTGAATTTGCCCATGGTGCATCTCTTTTCGTCGGTGCGCGTCCGCGTCGACGCACACCCACGAATTAATCACTCTCGCTTAAATCCGTCAAGGTGGCATCCCGGTAGCGCATCGCCGATGTCTCCGTTCGGAACCGATGGCGCGCAAAACCTGGTTGTTGGCGTGTTGTGTCCCTGCCCGGCGGCGCGGCCGGATCCTACGGTTCCTTACGTGTCATCGATCAAGACTTCCGAACCGCTGGTTCTCCCGGTGCTGCGCAGCCTGGCGCACAACGGGATCGTGATCCGCGCCCTCGCCCTCGGCCTCGCGACCGTGGTGCTGATCGCTGCGCATCACCCGACCTGGGTGCCCTACGCGGTCACCGTGTACGCGATCTGGAACGCGGCGGCGCTCACCCTGAACGCCGCCCGCGCCGCCCGCACCTGAGTGGCCCGAGTAATCCGAATCGACTGCTGGACAAGGTAATCAGAGAGTGAGCGAGACAATGTTCGTACCGGTGCAGGAGCACCCGCTGTTCGAGCAGGTGCAAAAGCGCATGGGGCGCGTGCCGAACATGACCAAGGTGATGGCGAATTCGGATGCGGTGCTGGAGGGTTACCTCGGGCTGATGGGCGCCCTCAAGGGCGGCACGCTGCCCGGCCCGACCTCGGAGCGGATCGCCCTGACCGTCGGCGCCTCCAACGAGTGCGGCTACTGCGTGGCGGCGCACACCTTCGCGGGCAAGCGGGTCGCCAAGCTCAGCGACGCCGAGGTGGACGCCGCCAAGGCGGGCACCTCCGAGGACCCGAAAGAGGCTGCGGCCGTGCAGTTCGCGCGCGAGCTGACCGAGAGCCGCGGCAAGGCCGACCCGGCCGCCGCGCTGGCCGCGGGCTGGACCGAGGAGCAGGTCCTCGAGATCGTCGCCCTGGTCGCACTGCAGACCCTCACCAACTATGTCAACAAGGTCGCCCAGACCGAGAACGATTGGCCCGCAGCGTGACCGACCACAAGATCCTCGCCTTCTCCGGCAGCCTGCGGGCGGATTCGCACAACACCGCCCTGCTGCGCGCGGCCCAGAAGTTCGGCGCCGGTCTCGACATCGAGATCTACGACCGGTTGCGCGAGATCCCGCCCTACGACATGGATCTCGACACCCCGGCGCTGCGCCCGGCCATCGTGCAGGAACTGCGCGACCGCATCACCGCCGCCGACGGACTGCTCATCGCCACACCGGAATTCAACTACTCGATCCCCGGTGTGCTGAAGAACGCCCTGGACTGGGTGAGCACCGACTGGACCAAGGCCGAGGGCCTGCCGCTGCTGCGCAAGCCCATCGCCATCATGGGCGCGGCCCCCACCCAATTCGGTTCCGTCCGAGCCCAGCTCGCGCTGCGCCAGGTGTTCGTGTGGACCGAGAGCGACGTCGTGGTCAAGCCGGAGGTCATCGCCTTCCGCTCGCACGAGCGCTTCGACGACGACGGCAACCTCATCGACGAGACCACCATCGGGCTGCTGACCGGCCTGCTGGCGGCGCTCGCCACCAAGATCGACCGCAACGCCGATCCCCGCTGAACCACCCTGGTTGAGCGGGCCTCCCTCTTCGGCGGTGCGGTCCGCACGGACGACCGGGTATCCGTGGCCGCTCCCTCGGCGGCGACGGGTCCCCGGTCGCTTCGTCGTGGCGCGTTCGGTCCCCCAGTGCAGCGGTGCGCCAGCCCTAGTGTCGGAGACGTGTCATCGAATGGAGAGGTGGTCGGCAGGATGACGACGGGACGACCGGGCAGGACCGTCCTGATCAGCGGCGCCGGTATCGCGGGTCTCGCGCTCGCGTTCTGGTTGCGCCGCTACGGCTTCCGGGTCACCGTCGTCGAACAGTCCAGCGGCCCGCGCGGCGGCGGATACAAGGTCGAGATCCGTGGCGCCGCCATGGACGTCGTCGAACGGATGGGCCTGGGCGCGGACGTGCGACGGCTCTCGACCGCCCCGCGCGGCGGCGAATGGGTGGACCGCACCGGCAAGCGACTGGCGAGCCTGCCGCCGGACCTCCTCGGGCTGCGCACCGCCGCGGACGAGGAAGTGCTGCGCGGGGATCTGGCCAGGACATTGTTCGAGGCGACCCCGGACGTCGAGTACGTGTTCGGTGACGCGATCGCGCGACTCGACCAGGACGCCACGGGCGTCCGGGTGGAGTTCGACAACGCCGATCCGCGCGTCTTCGACCTGGTGATCGGCGCCGACGGCAGGCATTCGGCCACGCGGCGAACGGTTTTCGGCCCCGAACCGCGACTCACCAGCCCCACCGGACCTGCGGTGTGCGTCTTCTCGGTGCCCAACGATCTGGGTCTCGACCACTGGGAGCTGGTGCACCCCACGCCCGGCCGCCTGGTGCGGCTCTACGGCACCGGGCACGCGGCGGCCAAGGCGCAGTTCGTCTTTCCGGCCCCCGAGGTGGCTCCGGATCGCAACGATCTCGCCTCCCAGCGGCGGGCGGTGCGGGAAGCCTTCCTGGACGCGGGCTGGGAGGTGCCGCGCCTGCTGGACGCGATGGCCGAAGCGCCGGACTTCTACTTCGACGTGGCGAACCGGATCCCCGGGGACCGCTGGAGTTCCGGTCGCGTCGCCCTGATCGGCGACGCCGCCTGGAGCCCGCCGCCCATCTCCGGGCAGGGCACCGGCATAGCCCTGGTCGGCGCGTACGTGCTGGCGGGCGAGCTCGCGGTGGCCGGGAACGACCACCTGCTCGCCTACGCCCGCTACGACAGCAAGCTGCGCGACTACATCACCGGAAACCTCGAGCTGGGCTGGAAGAACGCGCACGACATGGCCGCGGCCACCCCCGCCGCATTGCGTCTGCGGGTCGAGGCCATCCGGGCGACGGCCTACCTGCCCTGGCGCGGCCGGGCGCTGCGTGCCCGCAGGGAGCCATTCGTCCACGCCGCCAACGCGATCCGGCTCGACGACTACCGGACAGCGCCCGCACCCGCCGCAACTCGGTGATACCCCCTGGGGCGCTCGGGGCCTGACCCTGGCCGAAATCGCCGACCCGCTCGACGGTTTCGGCGATATCGTGCGACTCCCGATGGCGTGATCGTCATGTCCGCGTAACCGTGCGGGGCTACGATCGGCGTCCGCGGGGAAGCTTCCGCGGGAAGCTAGGGAAGGACCGTCGCCATCACGCTACGGGTTTGGCTGAGCAGCGCCGGTGCGGCGACCGTTCAGATCATGCGGTTGTTACGACAGAACCCCGACGGGGTCGAGGTCACCGTTTACGCCAGCAATGTGGACCCGGAGGCGACCGCGCTGTCGGCCTGCGACGTCCCCGCGGTCGAACCCCGCTACGTCGGTGACGACGAATACGCGGCGTTCGCACTGGATTTCTGCCGCCGCCACCGCATCGACGTGCTCATCCCGCCGCGCCGCCTCGCCGCGCTGGCCGGGCGGAGCGCGGAGTTCGCGGCGCTCGGCACGGCCCTCATGTGCTCGCCGCTGTCGTCGGTGCGGACGCTGACCGACAAGGTCGCCACCTACGAGGCCGCCGCGGCGGCCGGGATCCCGGTGCCGCCGTGGCGGGTGGTCTCGGACGCGGACGGGCTACGCGCGGCCGTCGAGGAACTCTCCCGCACCGGAGAGCGCCTGTGTCTCAAGCCGAGTGGCGAATACTCCGCCTTCGGCTTCCGGATCCTCGACGACCGGCCGCTGAGCATGGCGCAGTTGCTCGCCGAGCCGCAGCCGACCGCCTCGGTCGAGGCGGTGGCCGGGGCGATGCGCCGGGCCGCCGATGCCGGGGTAGCGGTGCCGGAACTGCTCGTCATGCCCTACCTCGACGACCCGGAGATCAGCGTCGACTGCCTCTCGGCCGTGGGCGGTGAACTGCTGGTGGGGATTCCGCGCGCCAAACACGGACGCTTCCGCGACCTGCTCGACGACCCCGTCCCCGTCGCCATCGCGCGGCGACTGGTCGGCCACTTCGAACTGGCCTATCTGACCAATGTGCAATTGCGGCACCGCGCGGGCGAACCGGTACTGCTGGAAGCCAATCCGCGGCCCTCGGCAGGACTGTTCCACACCGCGTTCGCCGATGTGAATCTGCCGTGGGCGGCGATCCGCCTACTGCTGCACGGTGATTCGGGCCTGCGCAATCCGCCCCGGCTGGGCGTGCGCCTGGCGGTCGCCGAGGCGGTCATGGAGATCGCCCCACGCCCCACCGTCCCGGAGGTCCTGCCGGACCCCCGGGACCGCGAATCACGACTGACCTTGCGGCACAACAACACCGGAACCGAATTCCGGCTCGTCGTGCCGCATCGCGAGCGCTAGACGATATTCGCGGCGATCAGCAGATTCCAGATCTCGTTCTGATCGACCACCTCGACCTCGAGCTTCGCCGCCTTGGCCAGCTTGGCGTCGCCGACCCCCGCACCGGTGATGAGCATGTCGGTATTGGCCGAGACCGACGACGCGGCCGTGGCGCCCGCCTTCTCGCACAGGCGCTGGAACGTCGGCCGGGCGACCTTCTCCCCGGAACGGGGATCACTGATCGCGCCGGTGATCACGATCGTCTTGCCCTCCAGAGGCGCGCCCGCCGCGACCACCGGGGGCAGGTCCTCCGCCCGGACATCGAGCGAAACACCCGCCGCGCGTAGGCGTTCGAGCTCCGGGCGCAGCCGGGTCAGGTGCGCGGTCAGCGAGGCGGCGACCTTCGGGCCGATGTCCTCGACCGCGACCAGGCGTTCCTCGCCGGCGTCCGCGACCTCCTCGAGCGAGCCGAATCCCGAACGGGCCAGGCGCGCCGCGGTACCCTCCGACGCCATCGGAATGGCCAGCCCGATCAGGGCGCGGCGCAGGCCCACGTCCCGGCTCGCGTCGATCGAATCGATCATGCGCTGCGCGGAAACCTCACCGATGCCGTCGAATTCGAGCAGCCGCTCCTTGGTCAGCAGATAGAAGTCCGACGGACTGTCCAGCACGCCGGCCTCGGCGAGCCGCTCGATCCACACCTGGCCGATGGCGTCGATATCGGCCGCGGGCCGCGACGCCCAGTGGATGAGCCGCCGCACGGTCTGCGCGGGACAGGAAGCGTTGGTGCAGAACAGTTCCCGGCTGTTGCCCTGCTCGGTCACCGGCTGCGCGCACGACGGGCAGGCCGTCGGCGGCACGATGTCGAGTTCGGCGCCGGTGCGCCGGGCCGCGTCCAGCACGCCCGCGACGAACGGGATCACGTCACCGGCGCGGCGGACCAGGACGGTGTCACCGATCTTGATGTCGCGGGCCTTGATCACCTCCTGGTTGGCCAGGGTGGCCTTGGTGACGGTGGTGCCGCCGACGAACACCGGCTCCAGCCAGGCGACCGGGACGATCTTGCCGGTCTTGCCGACATCCCAGACCACCTCCCGCAGGATCGTGGTCTTCTCCTCGGCGGCGAACTTGTAGGCGAGCGCGCCGCGCGGGGAGTTCGAGCGGGTGCCCGCGGCGGCATAGGCGTCCCGGTCGGCCAGGCGCAGCACCGCGCCGTCGAGGTCGTAGTCGAGATCGTTGCGGCCCTGCTCGATCGCCTCGATCGCCGCCTGCGCCTGCCCGGCGTCGGCGCAGTGCCGCATGGCCGCACCGGTGAAACCGAGCGCGCGCAAGCCCTCCTCGAGGTCGACCGCGGCGCCGTCGGCCGGGGCGTCCAGATCGAAGCCGAAGAACCGCAGCCGCCGTTCGGCGACGGTGGCCGGATCCTTCGCGCGCAGCGTGCCCGCGGCCGCGTTGCGCGGATTGATCAGCGGCTTGTCCGGATGCGCGGTGTTGTAGGCGTCGAAGGTCGAACGCAGCATGACCGCCTCGCCGCGCACCTCCACGCGCCCGAGCGGATGGATGCGGTCGGGCACCCCGTCGACCAGAGCTCGGACCAGCGGCGTCACATCATCGCCGGTGGTGCCGTCGCCGCGGGTCACCGCGACCGTCAGCCGCCCCTCCTCGTAGACCAGCGCCAGCGACAACCCGTCGAGCTTGGGCATCACCACCACCGGCTGGCCTGGGAAGCGGTCGAAGAACGCCGACACCTGTTCGGCCGTGGTGGCCTTCTCCAGCGACAACATGGGGCGCGAATGCCGCACCGGCGCATGCAGTATCGAGGTCGCGCCGACCTGCTCGAGCGGATTCGGATCCGGCGTCAGCTCCGGATGCGCCGCGAGCAGCCCACGCAGTTCGTCCTCGATCGCGTCGTAGTCCGCGTCCGCGACCAGCGGCGAGCCCTGGTAGTAGGCGTCGCGCAACTCCACGATCCGATCGGCCAGCTGCTGAATGTGTTCCCCAGTCTCCACAACCGCGAACGCTACCGATCCCCACCGACATCGACGAGATCCCCCGCCGAACCCGGCCTGCGATGGTCCGCGGCAACAGCCACTGGACAGTGTGCGTGTTGCACCGCACAACCAGCGGACGGGCGTGTCTCGGGAGCGGTAGCGTCCTGAGCCGTCGAACACGCTGAGCGATCATCATGAACGACAACCAGCGAGCCCCGTACCGTCGCAGACCGGTCCGGGGCTCGATTGGTGTGCTGGCGTGAATTCACTTGTGGGGCTTGGATTTCGGGGCGCGGTGCGCCGCCGCCCAGTCCTTGCTCCAGGTCAGCACCGCGTCGAGGACCGGCTCGAGCTTGGTGCCGACGGATGTCAAGGCGTAGCGGACCTCGACCGGGCGCGCGACGGTCACCAGTCGTTCGACCACCTCGGCCCCCTCGAGTTCCTTGAGGCGTTGCGAGAGCATCGCGTCGGTGATGCGCGGGATGCGGTCGCGCAGTTCGTTGAAGCGCAGCGGACCGGCCAGCAACTGCTGCAGGATCACGCCGGTCCAGCGCTTGCCGATCAACTCGATCGCGGAGTGGAAGTCGGGCCCGGCCGCGTCGTCGTCACCCACGATTATTCCTTCGCATGACGTAGTTACTATCACCATTGCTAGCCCACTATTAAATCTATAGCGTGCTGGTCATGGACAACAGCATCGACATCGGGATCGCGTCACTGGCCGATCTGCAACCGGTCACGGTGGACGGCAGCCCGCGCACCGCGCTCGAACGCCTCGAGCAGATCGTGGCGCTGGGGGTGCAGGCGGATCGGCTGGGACTCGGCCACTTCGGGCTGGGGGAGCATCACAACGCGGACTTCGTGGTCTCGTCCCCGGCGGTGGCGCTGGCCGCGATCGCGAGCCGCACCAACCGGATTCGCCTCACCAGCTCCGTCACGACGCTGGGCGCCCTCGACCCGGTCCGCGTCTACCAGGACTTCGCGACCCTCGACCTGATCAGTCACGGCCGCGCCGAGATCACCGCGGGCCGCAGCGCCTACCCGGAACCGTTCACGCTCTTCGGCGCCGACATGAGCCGCTACGACGAACTTTTCGCCGAGAAGCTCGACCTGCTGCTGCGGCTGCGCGACCACCCGACCCTCAGCTGGCACGGCGAATTCCGCCCGGACCTCGACGAGGCGGCCATCACCCCGCGTGCGGCGCAGGACCGGCTACCGGTCTGGCTCGGTGTCGGCGGCACCCCGGGCAGCGCCGCCCGGGCCGGACACCTCGGCCTGCCGATGATTCTCGGCTACATCGGCGGCACCCCCGAGCGGCTGCGAACCTTGGCCCGGATCTACCGGGAGGCGGGCGCTGAATCCGGCAATACCGACAATCTGCGCCTGGGCGTCGCCTTGCACTACTTCGGAGCTCCGACCATGACCGAGGCCGCCGCGACCTACCCCTACTACTACGACTTCCTGCGGCCCAAGCATCAGGGCGGAGGCGGATTCACCGTCAGCCCAGCGCAATTCCAGCTCGGCATGCAGCCCGGCCGGCACCTGATGATCGGCCGGCGCGTGCGCGAAGGATTTCGCGTTCGGGCCGTCGGGAAACCAGGTGCGCGCGAAGTGCGGCTGGGCCATGGGGCGGTAGCGCATCGCGCCG
>NZ_JBSGBY010000363.1:0-8691 GCF_053601505.1 Nocardia sp. NPDC004722 | reverse complement strand
GCGGGACTCGGCTGCTCCCCGGCAGCGCCCGTCTCCGCTGCGGGAAGGGTCGGGGCCGACGGTTCAGCGGGCGGTACCCCGGCAGGCACCGCGGTATCGGCGACTCCGCTCTCGGACCCGGCGACTCGGTCATCGGACCTGCTCACCGCGTGCCAACCCGTCGCGCCCGCGGCACCGAGTCCCTGTCGGAGCAGCACTTCCGACAATGGTCGGAGCACACTGTCGGACAGCCGCGCGAGGACGCTCGCGGGAATCGGCTGCCGGGTGAGTGCGTAAGCGTCGTCGAACAATTCGGCGAGCGCCCCGCCGCCCTCGATTCCGCCTACGCGCCCGGCGAATTCATCGGCGCGCTGGCGTGCCGCGGCGGCGACCGCGGGGTCGATGCCCAGGATCTCGGGTCTGGCGTGCGCGTTCCAGTGCGGGAAGTGCGCGGCCAGGGTTGCCTGGATGTCGCCGAACGCCTTGCTCACCGGGTCCAGCCGCTCCCCCACCGCGGCGGGCAGGTCGGCGCGGATGGCATCGCTCAATGCCACCGCCTCCCCGAGGCGTTCGGTCAACAGCGTCCAGGCGGCCTCCCGATGCGGCATCAGATAGTCGGTCTCGTAGAACAATTCGAAGCTGGGGCCGACGGTCTTGCCGGGATGATCCGGCCCGGCCGGGAGGGTGGTGATGAGCTCGCCCAGCGGGCGGATGACGCCGAACATGAGCGAGACCGTGGCATCGGCCAGGGTCTGCAACTGCGCGTCGGATTCGTCGGTGTGGGCGAAGAAGCGTTCGAAGATCTGCAGCAGGATCTCGTAGCCCACATTGAACAGATCCGTGACACGCGCGGTCTCCGGGTCGCTGATCAGCGGGACCTCGAAATCCCGTTCGGGCGCACGGACATTGGCGGCCAGCACCGGCCGCACCGGGTCGAAGGACGGGTTGTCGGCCAGGCACTGCTCGTACTCGTCGAGGATCTTGACGAACTGCCCGAAGTGGGCGTCACGCCAGTCGCCGCGCGCGCCCTCGCCTTGCTCGAGAATGGTGTCGATGGCCCGTCGCGCCGAGGCCACATCGGTCACCGCCACCAATTCCGGCCACTGGAAATGCTTTCGGGTGGCCTGGGCGCGAGGCGGTCCCACGAACAGCCAGCGCTCACCGTATTTGTCGGCCAGGTGCTGGATGCCGGTCTCGATGGACCGGTACAGGTGCCCGACCGTCGCGAAATCCTGGAGCCTGGGCACGATTTCGCCCTGCTGCATGTGCGCGGCGGCGCGGCCGACGTTCGTGATGCCCTCGGCATCGTCGAGTTCCATGCCCTCCGGGCGTTCCAGGAACATGAAGTGCCGCAACGCCGCTTCCCCGAACGGCAGCAGCGCCAGCTGCACGCCCGCCGGGTAGTGGGCGGCGGGCAGTGGCAGGTTGGGCCGGGCCATGTGCGGTGCCGCGCCGATGGCGGAGAGCAGATTGTGCACCAGCGACAGGTGCAGCATCTCCTGGGTGGCCACGTGCGACACCAGTTTCCGCCAGCGCGTGACCTTTTCGACCTCGTCGGCGCTGAGTCCCTCCGCGGTGGAGGTCTTGAGCGAGAAGGCCGCGAACAGGTACTGGCACATGATGCCGTGTTCGAGTTCGGCGGCCTGGCAGAGCATGTAGATGAGGGCCTCGCGGTGCTCGATGACGAACGGCGCTTCCGGGGCCGCGAGACCGCCGCGGGCGGCGAGGGTCCGGGCAAGTGCGCCCTGACCGGTACGAGGTGGGATTTCGGGCGCATTCTCACTCATGCGCGTGGGCCTTTCGAAATCGGCATGAAGTCGTCCGATCTCCATCATGGTCCCGGGATCCGGGCGTCGCCGAATGTTTCGCTGCCCGAGAAAGCGTCAATCTCCCTACCGGTACCGGGGAACCCGACCGGGCACGCTGATGTATTGCGACACGCTCATCGGCACGCCCGGCCCTGCTACCTTCGAGAACGCGGTAACCGTAAAGGCAAGGAGCACTGCCATGGGCATCATTGCGATGATCATCATCGGACTGATCGCGGGCGCGATCGCCCGCCTCGTGGTCCCCGGCAAGGAGAACTTCGGCATCATCTGGACCGCCATCCTCGGCATCATCGGCGGCTACGTCGGCGGCACCCTGGGCAGTCTGGTGTTCTCCCCGCACCACTTCGACATCCATCCCCCGGTCAAACACGCCTTCATCGGTGCCATCATCGGCGCGATCATCCTGCTGGCCCTCTACAAGTGGATCCGCGCCCGCGTCTGATCCCGCCGACCCCCTTCTCCCTCAACCACAACGGGGCGGGGCCGCTGACCTGCGGCTCCGCCCCTTCGATGTGCCGGCGTTCTTGCGCGCGATGAGGGTCCGCACAATCCCGCCGCCACGACGCCGGTCCCACGGCGCCCTCAGCCGCAGGTGGTCTACGGCCCGAGTTCTACGTATCTACTAAGTAGATACGTAGAACATAGCGGACCGCCGTGCAATCACACAAGCGGCCGCGCCGAGCTAATGATCAGCTAATGACAGACTGGGGGCTGCCGAGCCCGCGCTCGCAGGCGTCGACCGCGCGGCGGAAGGCGGCGGTTGCGGTCGCCGAAAGCATCGAGGTGCTGACCGCGACGGTGCGGGATCTCACGCGCTGAATTCGGTTGAACGACTCGGCAATAGGGACATTCGACCCGGACCCGGGATAATTCGAATCACACGGTGTTCGGCCGTATTACAGCACACTTTGCCTGCCGGGAATTGGGCGTGAAAGCTTTTACTACACACCCGAATTCACGCAGGAGCAGCACTATGGTCGAAACCCCGTTCGCCGGTCCGCCCGAGCTGGAGATTCCGCCGGGCACCACGCTCACCGATCTCCTCGACGAGCGGGCCGCGGCGCACGGGGACGCCATCGTGTATCGGTATGCCGACTATTCCCGTGCACTGGAGGCCGAATACCGCGAACTGACCTGGTCACAATTCCAGTTGCGGGTGTACGCGGTGGCGGCGCGCATTCAGCGGGTCAGCGAGCCGGGCGATCGAGTGGCGGTGCTGTGCCCGCACGGATTGGATTATGTGGTCGCCTTCTTCGCGGCCATCGCGGCGGGCGCGATCGCGGTGCCGCTGTTCACCCCCGACGAGCCCGGGCACACCGACCGCCTGCACGCGGTGCTCGGCGACAGCGATCCCGCGGTCATCCTCACCACCGTCGCGGCGGCGGCCGGGGTGCGCGAGTACTTCGGCCGGCGGCCGGGCGGCGCGGGGCCGCGCCTCATCGCGGTCGACGCCGTGCCCGATACGCTCGAGGCGAACTGGCGGCGTCCCGACAGCACCGCCGATTCCATTGCCTACCTGCAGTACACGTCCGGCTCGACGCGCACGCCCGCGGGTGTGGAGATCACCCACCGCGCGGTCGCCACCAACCTGCTGCAACTGTGCGACGCGCTGGGGCTGGACGCGGACTGCCGCGGGGTGAGCTGGCTGCCGCTGTTCCACGACATGGGCTTGCTGTGCGTGATCCTGCCGCTCGTGTGCGGGCGGCATCTGACCCTGATGTCGCCGAGCGCGTTCATCCGGCGGCCGTACCGGTGGATCAAGGAGCTGGGCGCGGACGGCGGCGGGGTCTTCTCGGCCGCACCCAATTTCGCCTACGAGTACGCGGCCGGCCGGGGGCGGCCCGCGCCGGGCACGAAACTGGATCTCTCCAAGGTGGTCGGCCTGATCAATGGCAGTGAGCCCGTGACGGTTTCGGCCATGCGAGCCTTCACGGAGGCGTTCGCGCCGTACGGGCTGCCCGAGCACGCCGTGAAACCCTGCTACGGCATGGCCGAGGCCACCGTCTTCGTCTCCGCCACACCCGCCGAGGCCCCCGCGCGGGTCGTGCACGTGGATCGTGACCGGCTGGGCGAGGGCCGCATGACCCGCGTCGCCGCCGACCGGGAAGAGGCGGTGGCACAGGTCAGTTGCGGGCTGCCCGCGCGGGCGCAGTGGGCGGTGATCGCCGACCCGGACACCGGCCGGGAGCGGCCCGACGGCGCGGTGGGCGAGATCTGGCTGCACGGCGACAATCTCGGATCCGGGTACTGGAACCGGCCCGACGAGACCGAGCAGACCTTCCGGAATCGGCTGCGGCGCAAACTGTCCGAGCAGAGTCACGCCGACGGTGCGCCCGACGGGGCCCGGTGGCTGCGGACCGGCGACTTCGGCGCGTACCTCGGCGGGCAGCTGTATGTCACCGGCCGGGTCAAGGATCTGGTGATCGTCGGCGGCCGCAATCACTATCCGCAGGATCTCGAACACTCCGCCCAGGACGCCAGCACCGCGCTGCGGCCCGGGTTCGTCGCGGCCTTCGCGGTCCCCGCCAACCGCCTGCCCGACCACGCCCTGGCCCAGCGCCCGCTCGCCGCACCGGACGACAGCTCGAATCAGCTCGTCCTGGTGGCCGAACGGGCCGCGGGCATCGGCACCCTCGACCCGGATCTGATCACCACCCGGGTGCGCGCCGCGCTGTCGCTGCGCCACGGCGTGTCCATCCGGGATCTGCTGCTGGTCCCGGCGGGAACCATTCCGCGGACCTCCAGCGGCAAGATCGCGCGGCGGGCCTGCCGCGCGGCCTACCTGGACGGCACCCTCACCCGGATGGCCCGGCGCTGATCAGACGACGACGGTCATCTTGCCGCCCGCGGCGCCGGATTCCATCACCTCGTGGGCCCGCACGATCTCGTCGAAGGCGAAGGTGCGCACCGGTTTCGCGTGATAGACCCCCGCCGCCGCCTTGGCGACGAGCTCGGCCACCGGGACATCCGCGAGCGGGAAGTCCGGGGTCCCGAGGACGAAGCTGCCGAAGAACGACAGCTGGACTCCGCTGGGCAGATCGGCGATCGGGTTGAAATCGGTGACCGGTGCCAGGCCGCCGAGGAATCCGGCCTGGCAGACGCGGCCGCGCGGGCGGACCGTGGCGACGGAGTCGCGCAGGACGGAGTTGCCGACCAGGTCCAGCAGGGCGTCCACGGCGAGGTTGCGATCGCGGACCTGGTCGGCGAGGTTGCCATCATCGATGAGAACCGTTGTGGCTCCGAATTTTTCGAGCAGCGCCGTGTTCGACCGCGATCGGGTGGTGGCGAGGACGGTGGCCCCGAGTTCGGCGGCGATGTTCACCGCGGCCTGGCCGAGCGCCGAGGTGGCACCGCGCACCAGCACCGTCGCGCCGGGAGCGAGGGCGAGATTGCCGTGCAGCGTGGACCAGGCGGTGGCGTAGACCTCCGGGACGGCCGCGAGATCGGCCCAGTCCAGACCGGATTCGACCGGGACCACATTGCTCGCGGGGACCGTGACGAGTTCGGCGTACGCGCCATCGCGGGTGCGGCCCATGCCTCCCATGATGGCCACGACCGGGGTGCCCGGGGCCAGCAGGCCCGAGGGATCGGCGGCCACGACGCCCGCGGCTTCGATGCCGGTCACCTGGGCGACGTCGCCCCATTGGCCGGAACGCATGTAGGTCTCGGCATGGTTGAGCCCGAAAGCCTTGACCTCGACCAGGATTTCGCCCGCGGCGGGCACCGGGTCGGGGAGTTCGGCGATGGTGAGCACCTCGGGGGCACCGTAGCGGGAAATGATGATGGCCTTCATGACGGACTCTCATTCTTGAGTGAATGTTCAAATATTGAGGAGAAAGATGGGCCGCCCTGATCGGACGGCCCTGCAACGGTTTTCGTCGCGCTATGGGGGCGTCAGCCCGGCGAACGCGGTGTCGACGATCGCTCGCAACACCGTCTCGTCCGGATTCGCCTTGCCGACCACCATCAGCCCCTGCGAGGTGGCCACCAAGCCCTTCGCCACGGCCTCCGGATCGGTGCCCGAGCGGATCTCCTTGCGGCGCAACGCGTTCCGCAGCGCGTCCCGCATGCGATCCTCCAGACGCTGTAGATGCCCGCGCACCACGGCGGCGGCCGCGTCATCGGTGGCGGCGTTCTCGATGGCGGTGTTCACCAGCAGACAGCCCATCCGACCCTCGGGCGAGAGCAGGTCGGCGACCAGACCGTCGAAATAGCCGCGTACCTGCGCCACCGAGGCATTCGGATCGTCCAGCTCGCCGAGCTTGCTCGGCACGATGAGATCCGAGTAGCGCCGCAGCGATGCCAGGAACAGGGCGTGCTTGCCGCCGGGGAAGGCGCTGTAGAGGCTGCCGGGTTTCACCCCGGTCGCCTTGACCAGGTCTTCCACCGAGGTCGCGCGGTAGCCGCGCTCCCAGAACCGGCGCATGGCGGCCTCCACGACATCGTCGGGTTCGAATTCGCGGGTGCGTGCCATGCGACCACCATACTTGAATGGTCCTTCAAGAAACAGACCCGAACGATGACGGAACCGTGACGTCAGCCCGCGAGGGTTCCGGCGACGCGGTAGGCCGCCGGGGTCATGCCGGTTTCCAGCCGGAAGGCGCGATAGAACTGGCGCTCGGTGGCGAAGCCGCAGGCGCGGGCGACCGCGGCGACCGGCAGATCCGTTCGCGCGGTGAGCAATCCGCGCGCGTGCTCGATCCGGGTACGCCGCAACAGCACCGCCGGCCCGTCCTCGAACTGCTCCAGCACCCGGTAGAGCGTGCGTCGCGACACCCCGCAGCCCGCCGCGATGTCATCCACGGTGAGGGTCGGGTCGGTGCTGTGGCGGCGTACGAAATCCACCACCTGCCGCACGGTCAGCGTCTCGGTCACCGCACCCGGCACCGCGCGGCCCGCGGTCAGGGAGATCGCCGAGACCAGCAGGTCGAGGGCCGAACGAGCCAGGGCCGCAGCGTGTTCCGGCCTGGTGTTCTGCAATTGCGCCAACTCCAGCAGGAACCCGGAGACCACTCCCGCCGGACTGTTGCGCGGCACCACGGTGGCGGTCGGGATCGCCTCGGGCGTGATCCCGGACCGCTCCCGCAACCGCCCGAGCGGCACCAGCACCGCGGCCATCTCCCAGTCGTCGTCGAACTCCCAGTGATAGGGCCGCGTGCTGTCGTAGAACACCAACTCCCCCGGCCCCACATCGGCCACCCGCCCGTCCTGATGCAGTCGCCCCCGGCCCTTGAGCTGAATGCTGGTGTGCAGCAACTCTTCCTCGGTGCGAGCAATCAGGCTCTTGGTCCGATCCACCCGCTGCCGCCCGGCCCCCAACGTGGACAACTCCACATCCCGATACTTCCCCAACGCGATCCACCCCCGAAACTCCCCTACCCCCTTGGGCGACACCGCAAGCGGCACATAAGCCTCACTGAGCCCCGCCTCCCACCGCTCGAACAGCCGCGCGGAAGCCTCCCCCGGCGCACCCCCGATCTCGATCCGCCGCACGCCCGACAACCCAACCACTCCGAACTCACCCGATCCACCAAACCCACCCCGAATCCTTCCACGCCCCGCCCCACCCCGTCGCGCCCGATCCACCGCAAGGATCGAGCGCGACAGGTCAGGCTCACCGCTGCCGGCGATCCCGATCCAGTGTGAAGGCGACCTCGTACAACCCCGGATCAGCCTGCCCGAATGCCTTGTTGCCCTGAATCATTCCCTTCGCCATCAGATGTGCGATGACGCGGTGTGCAGCATCCAGGTCGGTGCTCTCCCCCTAGTTGGTCACCTGCGCCGCCAGGAATCCGCCGCCGACGAAACTGGCGATGATCATCGCCATGGACACCACCGGCCAGTACCACATCAGCCAACCCTTGAAAGTCGACACCAGCAACATCACCAAGGCCGCGATGAGCGCGAATGCCGTTCCGCCCCAAGACAACCAGATTCCCCAGTCGACATACGCGTAGGCGCAGTCGACGCCCGAGCCGCAGGAATCGGTGGCGAAGGCGAAGAAGACGGTGATGTAGGCGGTGAACATGCCGAGCGGGACCGCGAGTGCGTACAACACCCATCCGAGCACGACATCCCAGGTGCGGAGGGTCCGTTGCGGAGCAGGCCAGGCGGCGACAGCCAGAGAATCGGTCATGCGCGGAATGCTGCCCACCAGGAGCGGAAGCAGACACCGCAGAACTACTCATCTCGCCTGAGCATCTGCCCGTTCTCCGGGCCGGTTGTGTTCAGCGGACGCGTATGCGACCGGTGGTGAAGTGGGCGGCGGCCTGATCGAGGGCGGCCACCGGTTGATCGAGGATTCGCAGCGAAATCCGTAGGCCGACGGTGCCGTGAATCCGGTTATGCAGCATGCGCTGTACGTCGGGATGGTCGAGCCCTACGACGCCCGGCGTCTCGTCGTCGACTTCGGGATACAGGTCGACGACAAGAAGGTCCGCGCCCAGCCACCGGTGCAGGCGCAGCCCCAGCACCGCATCCCAGGGCAGAAAGATGTGGTCGGCCATCGCGTCGATGCTCAGGGTCAGGCCGCCCGTGGACATTCGCATCGCGGTTCGGGGGATCCCGACCGCAGCCCATACGTCGCGCAATCGCCTCAGCCGACGCAACTTTCGGATGGCGTCGACCGCGAGGAAGACCGCCGACGGAAGATTCAACAGACCTACCGCCCCCACCAGCCACACCATGAGCGCCGCCAGCATCGAAATCACCACTGCCATAGCGAGTTCGAAGCCCGCGAAGATCACGCCGATCCGCAATGTCCGCGTTCTGGCCCGCCCGACGACAGCGATATCGGCACCGACGACGAAGTCCCCCACCTTCTCCATTGCGCGCACGCTACCGCCACCGCGGACATGAGGTCACACAATTCCCCTAGAATTAG
>NZ_JBSGBY010000362.1:0-8699 GCF_053601505.1 Nocardia sp. NPDC004722 | reverse complement strand
CGATCGCCGACAACAACCAGAACCGGATGCTCACCGTCGTCTCCGGCCACCCCGTCAGCTCGAAATGGTGATGAAACGGCGCCATCTTGAACAACCGGGTCCGCGTGGTGCGGAACATGACGATCTGCAAAGCCACCGACCCGATCTCGGCCACGAACAGCGCCCCCACCGCGATCATCAGCAACTCGGTACGGCTGGTGATCGACAACCCCGCCAGCAGCCCACCCAGCGCCAGTGACCCGGTATCACCCATGATGATCTTCGCCGGCGCCGCGTTCCACCACAGGAATCCGACACACGCCGACGCCGCCGCCGCGCACACGATCGACAGATCCAACGGATCGCGCACCGTGTAGCAGCCCGGCACCGCGCGGGCCTGACACGAATGCGTGTACTGCCAGAACGTGATCAGCACATACGAACCCAGCGCCAACCCCATCGATCCGGCCGCCAGCCCGTCGAGGCCGTCGGTGACATTGACCGCATTCGACCACGCCACCACCAGCAGGCACGCCGCCGCCAGAAACCCGGTCACCCCGAGCGACACCGTGGAGATGTCGCGCACGATCGAGACCTGCCGACTGCCCGGCGTCAAACCGCCCCCACCCCGGAAATGCAACGCCAGCACCCCGAAAATCACTGCGGCACTGAGCTGCCCGACATACTTGCCCGACGCGGTCAACCCCAGGCTGCGATGCTTGGACAGCTTGATGTAATCGTCGAGGAACCCGACCCCGCCCAGCGCCGTGGCCAACCCCAGCACCAGCAACCCCGACGCCGACGGCCCGATCCCGTCGTAGCGCATACCCACCAGATGCGCCGCCGCGTATCCGGCCCACATGCCGATCAGCAGCGCGATACCGCCCATGGTCGGGGTGCCGCGCTTGGCCAGATGCGTCGCCGGACCGTCCTCACGGATCTGCTGGCCGAGCCGATAGCGGGTGAACAGCCGAATCAGCAACGGCGTCACCGTGATCGACACCGCCAGCGCCACCATCGCCGCCACCAGAATCTGCCGCATCCGACCCCCTCGAGACCCAATTCGGACACATGCTAGCCGGGCGCGGGACGATCCGGGCAGCGCCCGTTGTTAGCGTGGGGCATGGACAGCGGTGCGCGGCGACGCGAACAATTGCGAGAGTTCCTGCGCGGCAGGCGCGCCCGCATCACCCCTCAACAGGTCGGATTGCCCGCCGCCGGACGCCGCCGCACCCCCGGACTGCGCCGCGAGGAACTCGCCGTCGTGGCCGGAGTCGGTGTGAGCTGGTACACGTGGCTCGAACAAGGCCGCGACATCACCGTCTCACCAGAAGTCCTCGACGCCGTCGCCTCCGCGCTGCTGCTCGACGACCTCGAACGCGCCCACCTCTACATGCTCGCCGGGATGAACCCGCCCTGCCGCGCCGTCGACAGCGGCACCACGCTGACCCCCGAACTGCGCAACCTGCTCGACGCCTGGGGCGACCGCCCCGCCGTGCTGCGCGACCGCTACTGGAACGTCCTGGCCTACAACGACATCGCCGCCACCGTCTTCGGCTACGACGGCCCCGGCCACAACTGCCTGATCACCTACTTCACCAACCCCCGCTACCTGGCCATGCCCGAGATCTGGACCCGAGCCGCCCCCGCCGTCGTCGCCGCCTACCGCGCCGACTCCGCGCGCTGCCCCGACGACCCCGGCTACACCAGCGTCCTCACCGAACTCGCCACCCGCAGCCCGCAATTCGCGGCCCTGTGGGATCGCCACGACGTCGGCACCCCCCGACAAGCCGTCAACGCCCTGCACCACCCGGAGGTCGGTGACCTCCACTTCGACACCACCACCCTCACCCTCGCCGACCAACCCGACCGCCACATCGTCCTCTACAACCCCCACCCCGCCCACGACACCGCCACCCGCCTGACCCGCCTCGCCCACCCACCCCACCTGCACCTGGCCCCACCCGCCTGACCTTCATCAAGATCAAGGTGTACTCAGCGCGGGAATTTGTCTGGTTCACCGCGCTGAGTACACCTTGATCTTGAACCGAGTGCGGCAGCCACCCGCCTCGGGCCGCGCCAGGGCTGACTGTTGCTACTTGCTGGGATCGAGATCCCGGGAGCACAAGGCGTGGTCGACGAAAGTGGAGGCGAGCGGCCGCCGGGCCACAGCTGCTGCAGGTCGCTGCTGACCGGGACGGATGCCTTCATGGCGGTCAGTTGGGCGGCGGGCAGCAGGCGGCCCGAGAGCAGAGCGCGGAAGAAGGTGTTCTCGTCGCGAGTGGTGATCACCCAGGACAGGATCTCCGGGTCGATCGCGATCTGGTCGGTGACGTCGAGTGCGGAACCGGGGCCGAAGAATTGGTAGGCGCGCGCATGCGGGCCCGGGACGGCGGGAGAGGTGCCGAGCCAGTGGGTGGCGGTCATGGCCAGAGGGGCCAGGATGCGAGTCTGGATTTCCTCATGGGAGGGGCGGCCGGTGGCTTGCTCGACGATCATGCCCAGCAGCACGTAGCCGGTGTTGGAGTACGACCAGCCGGTGCCGGGCGCGAAGTCGGGGGCGTGGGCAGCGGCACGGGCGACCAACTGCTGGGAGGGGTAAATGTCGTGGCGCTGCTGGTAGTACTCCGCGGGCGTGGTGTAGCCAGGAAGGTCGTCGTGAATTCCGCTGGTGTGCTGCAGGAGTTGGCGCACGGTGATGTGGTCGGCGTCGATCGCGCTGCCGCGCACCGCATCCGGCAGCCAGCGGGTGAGGGCGTCGTCCAGGTGCACGGTGCCCTCGCCCTCGAGTTGCAGTACCACCGTCGCGAGCAGCGTTTTAGCGGTGTTGGCCATCCGGAAATAGCCGCTGGGATCTACCGGGGCACCCGTGACGAGGTCGGCGCTGCCGCTGGTCGTGAGCACCTCCGTACCCAGAACGAGGGGAAGGTAGTGGCGCACAGGCGAAGTCGCGATCGCGGCGATCAGGCCTTGACGACCTGGGTGCCGTCGGCGAAATTATCGTGCCAGCCCTGCTTGGTCGGGCTGGCCGACACCGTCACCGCGATGGCGAGCGCCGCGCAGAACCACAGCAGGCCACCGATCCACGGAATCAGGTTCAGCAGCATGTAGGCGTTGCGTTTGGCCGAATCCGCCAGGCTCGGCTTGGGGGCGCCGTGAGAACCGTTGACGTGCAGACCCAGAATCCGCTTACCGGGGGTGGCGCCGGTCGATACCTCGAAGGCGACGAAGTAGAGGAAGCCGAAGCCCGCGCCGGGCAGAATGTCGATCCAACCAGGTAGGTTGGAGCCGATGTTCAACAGCCAGAACAGGATCGCGCCGACGATACCGGCGATGATCCAGTCGATGAAGCGAGCCGCGGCGCGCGAGCCGATGCCCGCCGGGGTCACACCGACCGCCGAGCCCAGGTACTCGTACTGCCCGTAACCACCCGTGGTCATGGTTCCTCCTCGTATCGACCACCATGCTTTCCTCCATCCTGTGGCCGCACACCCCGCCGCCGCATCAGGGACCTCCCCGGAATCGACCCTGATTCCTCGCCCTCGGAATTCACCGCGCTCAGAACCGGTTGAGCGGTCGAATCTGCGGAGAGACCGCCGAATTGATCTGCAGGGCGATGATCAGCCCGATGCTCAGATACGTACTCAGCGGGCACAGCGCCACACTCACCGCGTAGAGCACCTGCACCACCACGATCCGATCCCGGATCGCGCGCAGGTCACCGGGTTCGGTGGATTCGGCCAGCAGCCCGGCCCGCGCCGCGTACCGCAGACTGCCCAACTGCACCAACCCCAGATACAGCAGGCACACCCAATACACCAGCAACGCCAGCCGCGACTGCGGAAACGCCGCCAGCAACGCGGTCGCGAACGGCACCATCGCGACACCGAACAACAGCATCAGATGAATCCACGCCAGACTGCGATCCGCGCGAGCCAGCAGATTCAGCTGCGTCTGCTGCCCGATCCAGAACATGCCCAACGTCAAAAAACCCAGGAAACAGATCAGGAACTGCGGCCCGACATGGGTGAGGGCATGCCACACCGGCTCCTCCGCCGACACCGCCCCCGCACTCCACAGCAGCCGCTCCTGCCAGGCCTGCGCGGCGGGCACATGCAACTCCAACACCAGCAACGTCATCGCGACCGCGAAGATCCCGTCGCTCAAAGCACCCAACCGGCCCAGATCCTGCCCGGCGATGCGGTGATAACGCGTCATGCGCGGCACCCTAACCCGCGACACACCCTGATCCGAAGGTGGTGGTGACACACCCACCATAACCACGCACTGTTTACCGCCTCCGTGCCACAGCAGGCTGAATGCCATGACACACAACGCATCCCGCTTCGAGAACAAGATCGCGCTGATCACCGGCGGCAGCAGCGGCATGGGCCTGGCCACCGCGCACCGGCTGATCGCCGAAGGCGCACAGGTGATCATCACCGGCCGCGACAAGACCCGCCTCGACACCGCCGTCGCCGAACTCGGCACGCACGCCACCGCCATCGCCGGGGACGCCACCGATATCGAGGACCTCACCGCTTTGACCCGCACGGTCGCCGAACGCTTCGGCCGCCTCGACGTCGTGTTCGTCAACGCGGGCATCGGCGCCTTCCAGCCCGTCGCCGCCGTCACCCCCGAGGAGTTCGACCGTGTGGTGGCCATCAACTTCAAGGCCGCGTTCTTCACCATCCAGCACACCCTGCCGCTGCTGAGCACCGGCGGCGCGATCGTCATCAACGCCTCCTTCGCCCTCTACCGCGGCGTGCCCGCCACCGCCCTCTACTCCGCCAGCAAAGCCGCCGTGCACAATCTCACCCGCACCCTCGCCGCCGAGTTGGCGCCCAAGGGAATTCGCGTCAACTCCGTGAGTCCCGGCTTCATCGACACCCCCGCCTACCGCGCCGAAGTCGCCCCCGACGCCCAAGCCGCCGCCGCGACCCTGGTGGCGGTCGGACGCATCGGCACCCCCGCCGAGGTCGCCGCCACCGTCACCTTCCTCGCCTCCGCCGACGCCTCCTACATCACCGGCCAAGACCTCCTCGTCGACGGCGGCCTGACCACCGTCATCCCCACCGCCGTAATATGACCGCGCTCGCCCCGAACGCTGTGGGTCGGCAACCAGTGCATCGGCGAACCCGACACCACGATCGACGGCACGCTCTAGCCGGATCGGCCGGGTAGCGGCTCAGGAGGCGCGCAGATCGGCGGCCGGGTCGGCGGTGATGCGGCCGGAATCGGTGTCGTAGTCGTACAACTCGGCATACCGGCCCCACTCGATCGCCAAATCCAGCTGCCGGCGCGCATCCTCGTCGGAGAAGCCGCGCTGCAACAGATCCAGGATGAAATCCGCGCGCACCGTCTCGTCGCTACTGCCCACCAGCGCACTGCAAATCGTGCGCACCAGCGGGGCCCGGCGGCGCGCCTGCGCGGCGAAGATCGCCTTACTGGCCTGGATGTCGGCATTGGTGAAATTCGCGCCCACATTGGTCAAGATCACGTCACCGGACTCCACCAGCAGGAAACCCAGCAGCGCCGCCGCGTCCACCAACGGCATCAGATCATCGAGCTCGAAGTTGAGCTCATCGGCCACCACCGGCAGATCCGCGCGACCACTGTTGCCGTACACCAGCTCCAGCAGACCCGCGATCCCGCCCACCGACGCGTCCGGCAGCGGCACCGCGAACGGTGTCGAGGTGTCGGTCGGGATCGCCACGGTCTCGGTGTCACGGCCGGTGAGCAGCCCGTAGATCTGATCCACCAGCGCCACGAATCCCGGCGCGCGCCGATTACGCGGGCGCGGCTGGGTGACGGCGACCTCGGCGATGATGCGCCCGGGATTGGAGCCCAGCACCACCACCCGATCCGCCAGCTGCACCGCCTCCTCGATATTGTGGGTCACGATGCACACGCATTTGGTGGGAAAGTCCTTGGTGGACCACAGATTCACCAGTTCGGTGCGCAGATTCTCCGCGGTCAGCACATCCAGTGCCGAGAACGGCTCGTCCATCAACAGCAGATCCGGTTGCAGCACCAGCGCGCGAGCGAACCCGACCCGCTGACGCATCCCGCCGGAAAGCTCCTTGGGGTAGGCGGTCTCGAAACCGTCCAGACCGATCCGGTCGATCGCCTCGAGCGCGCGCTGCCGCCGCGGCCCCGGCGCCACCCCGCGCGCGGCCAACCCCAACTCGACATTGTCCTGCACGGTCAGCCACGGCATCAGCGCGAAGGACTGGAACACCAGTGCCGCACCGGGATTCGAGCCGCGCAGGGGCTGATCCCGGTAACGCACCTCACCGCTGCTCGGGGCCAGCAGCCCCGCGATCAGCCGCAGCATCGTCGACTTGCCCGACCCCGAACGACCCAGCAACGCCACGATCTCACCCTCGCGCAGTTGCAGATTCACCTGATCGAGTACATTGAGCCGCTCGCCCGACGCGCCGGTGAAGGACATGTCGATGTCGCGCAGGTCCATCAGAACCTCGCCGGTGGCAAGGGTTTCGGTCATATCGGGCTCCTCTCAGAGCGAGTAGCGGCGCTGCGCCAGGCCGTAGAGCCGACGCCAGAACAAGCGGTTGATACCGACGACGAACGCGCTCATCACCAGCACGCCGATGAGAATGCGCGGCCCGTCCCCGGACTTGGTGGCCTCGGCGATATAGGCGCCCAGACCGGTCGCGGTCAAGGTGGTGTCGCCGAACTTCACGATCTCCGCCACGATCGAGGCGTTCCACGCCCCGCCCGCCGCGGTGATCGCGCCGGTCACGAAGCTGGGGAAAATGGCGGGCAGGATCAGCTTGCGCCACCACAGGATGCGCGGCAGCCGCAGATTCGCCGCCGCCTCGCGCAGATCATTGGGCACCGCCGAAGCACCCGCGATCACATTGAACAGGATGTACCACTGCGCGCCCAACGCCATCAGCAAGATCGCCGCCCACTGCAGGCTCGCGCCGGTCGCCACCAAGACCGCGGTCACCAGCGGGAACAGGAAGTTGGCGGGAAAGCTGGCCAGCACCTGCACGATCGGCTGCGCCAGCCGCGACACCCTGGGGTTCAACCCGATCCACACCCCGATCGGCACCCACACGATCGTCGCGAAGATCAACAGCACGATCACGCGCAGCAGTGTCAGCAGACCCAGCCAGGCCGCATGGCCCACCTCCCCGAATCCGGTGCTCTCACCGATGTAGCGGGCCATGGCGATCACACCCGCGATCAATCCCGCACCCACCACCAGCGTGAACACCACATCCCCGGCGCGGCGGCGCGCCGGAGCCACATACAGCGGATGCTCCGCCAGCCCGAACACGCGCAGGAACCGGTCCATCGGATACACCAGCGGCCCGAACACCCGCCCCAGCAGACCCGGAACATGGCTGCGGCGCAACAGATCCAGCATCAGCGAGCGCGGGGCGTCCGCGGATTCGCTGTCCTCCACCCGGAATCGCTCCGCCCACACCGTGATCGGCCGCCAGAACACCACATTGAGCCCGATCACCATCACGATCATGACCGCGATCGCCAGCAGCACCTTGCCCTGATCGGATTCCTCGCTCGCGGCGGCCACATACGAGCCGATGCCCGGCAGCACGTACTGGCGATTGTTGACGCTGATCGCCTCCGAGGCGGTCAGGAAGAACCAGCCGCCACCGAAACTCATCATCGCGTTCCACACCAGCGGGAACATCCCGGAAGGCACATCCACCCGCCAGAACCGCTGCCAGCGCGACAGCCGCAGATTGCGCGACGCCTCATCCAACTCCCGCGGCTGCGATTCGAGGCTGTGATGGAAGGCGAAGGCCATGTTCCAGGCTTGCGAGGTGAAGATCGCGAAGATCGACGCGCACTCGAGCCCCAGCGACGATCCCGGGAACAGAGCGATGAAACCGGTGATGGTCACCGACAGGAAACCCAGGATCGGCACCGACTGCAAGATGTCGAGGATCGGCAGCAGCACCTTGCCCGCGCGCGGCAGCCGTGCCGCCGCGGTCGCGAAGGTGAAGGTGAACACGATCGAGAGCCCCAGCGCCAGGAACATCCGCAGCAGCGACCGCGCCGCGTAATAGGGCAGCTCGCCCGGATCGGTGGAAATCGTGGTGGGCACGGCGTTCTCGTCGAAGGGCACGTGCATGCCCGCCGACACCTTCACCACGATCCAGATCAGCACCGCCGCGCCCGCGAACACCGCGATATCCGCCCACCGCGAACGCGGCCGATCCAGCGCACCCCGCGACGGATACGACCGCAGCGCCGCGTTCACTGCTCGGTCTCCACCGGCATCGGCACCGTGCGCCACCCGACACTGGTCACCGACGGTTCCAGACTCAACCGGCTCACCGCCGCCTCCATCTGCCGGTCGTCACGCCGATCCCCGGTCAGCTCCGCGCGCACCTGCACCCGCCCCGGCGCGGTGTCATGGCTCGAGATCGAGTTGAGTTGAAAGTCGGTGCGCGTCAGCGACTGCACCAGCAGCGCCCGCACATGCGCCTCGTGCGCGTCATCGGTGTCGGCGGTGAACGCGTACAGCGCGACCTGCGCCTCGGGCCCCTCGGTGACCGGGCGATCCACACTGCGCGCCACCGTGCGCAGCGCCGTGTTCACCACGACGACGGCCACCGTGCCCGCCGCCGCGGTCGTGTACATTCCCGCACCCGCCAGCGCGCCCACCGCCGCCGCACACCACAGGGTCGCCGCCGTGTTGAGACCGCGGATATTGAACC
>NZ_JBSGBY010000361.1:0-8725 GCF_053601505.1 Nocardia sp. NPDC004722 | reverse complement strand
CGAGCGCACCGCGGACCGCTTCGTCACCCACGAGGGCCTGCGCTGGTACCGCACCGGGGATCTCGCGCGCTACCTGCCGGACGGCTGCCTGGAGTTCCTGGGCCGCGCCGACCACCAGGTCAAGATCCGCGGCTACCGGGTCGAACTCGGGGAGGTGGAGAGCGCCCTGCGCGGCTTGCCGGGCGTACGGCACGCCATCGCGGCGGTGATCGGTTCGGCCGCACCGAAACTCGCGGCCGTCGTGGTGGCCGAGGAGGGCGTCACGCTGGAGGTCGAGGCGCTCCTGGCCGCCGCCGCGGACCTGCTGCCCGCCTACATGATCCCGGGCCGGGTCGAACCGCTCGCCGATCTGCCCTTCACCGGCAATGGCAAACCGGATCGCAAGGCCATCGCGGCACTGCTGGCGGCGGGTGAGCGGGACGGCGAATTCCGCGCGCCCCGAACCGATGTCGAGCGCGCCGTCGCCGATATCGTGGCCACGGTGCTGGGCCGCGACCGGGTCGGCGTGAGCGACGACTTCTTCGCCCTCGGCGGCGATTCGGTGCTCGCCACCGCGGTCATCGCGCGGGTGCGGGACTGGCTGGATTCCCCGGACACGGTGGTGGCGGACTTCTTCGCCGCCCGCACCGTCGAGGGCCTGGCCGGGCGGTTGCTCGAGCGCGAACTCCGCGCGGGCGCGACCGGACGCCTCGACGAGGTGGCCCGGCTCTACCTCGAGGTGGCGGCCATGTCCGACGACGAGATCCTGGCCCTGTCCTGAAAAGCACGATCCCCGCGCCCTTTTCGCAGGGCGCGGGGATCGGCGGCGTTATCGCTCAGTGGTCGGCGGGCAGCACGCAACCGCCGTCCAGAATGCCCAGATCGTGCAGCAGCTTGTAGCAGGCCGGGTCGTCCGGCAGCACCCAGTGGAAGCCCTCCAGGAAGAACGTCGCCACCAGGTTGATGACGATCACCAGTCCGAGGAAGCCCATCGCCAGCATGCCGATGGTGCGATGCGGCCCGGTCGTCGGAATGGATTCCGAGGCGGTCGCGTGCGAGAACGTCAGCACCACACCGATTGTCGTGATCGCGGCGACGAACAGGATCCAGGCCCACACGTACAGGTGCAGGCCCAGGACCGCGCCGCCGTACCCCTGGTCGCCGGGCAGGATGTGCAGCATGGTCTGCCGCCAGGCGGTGAAACCGCCGCCGAAGCAGGCCACCACGGCCATGCCCCAGCCGACCATGTAGTCACGCCGCACGATGGACCCGGTCATGGCCTGGCGCACGATATACGCGCCGCCGAGCGCGGCCAGCATCATGAAGTAGCGCTGCAACATACACAGCGGGCACGGGTAGTCCCAGGTGCCGAACTGGACGCCGAGGCCACCGCACACCACCCCGGTCCAGCCGACGATGAAGATGACCGCGAGCCAGTACTGGATCTGCCCGGCGAACCCGCGGTCGCCGGTCGCGGTGGTCTCGGACGCGGTGGCGGTCACCATGTGTAGCCCAATCCGAGGCTGCTGGTGATGTGATACTTCAGCAGTCCCGCGCAGACCAGGACGACGATCCACCAGGCCGCCAGCATGCGCCGATGGGATCCCTGTTTCCAGATCAGGACGAGTACGCCCAGCAAACCCGCGAGTATCAGCGTGTCCATAGGCGCGGACGCTACCTGTTGCCCAGGTCGAAGCGATTGAAGGGGAAGTGGACACGCCGCGATCTATCGCCTTCGGAAGGTGCTGGCAAATATCGGGCCGAGGCCGGTTCCCGCTGACGCCGGACGGGTGGGCCTCCGCGCCCCTAGACTCGACCCCGTGAGCGGCTGGGACATCTCCGACATCCCCGATCAAGCGGGCCGGACGGTCATCGTGACCGGAGCCAACAGCGGGCTGGGCGCGGTCACCGCGCGGGCGCTCGCGGGCGCCGGTGCGAAGGTGATCATGGCGTGCCGCAATGAGCTGAAGGCGCGTTCGGTGGCCGACGAGATCGGGCCGAACGCCCAGGTGCGGCGGCTGGATCTGGCAGATCTCGCCTCGATCCGCGAGTTCGCCGACGGCATCGACGGCGCGGACGTGCTGATCAACAACGCGGGCGTGATGGCGGTGCCGCTCAAGCGCACCGCCGACGGTTTCGAAACCCAGTTCGGCACAAACCATCTCGGCCATTTCGCACTGACCGGGCTGCTGCTGGACAAGATTCGCGACCGGGTGGTCACGCTGTCGAGCGGCATGCACGCCATCGGCCGCATCGATCTCGAGGATCCGAACTGGGAGCGGCGTTCGTATCAGCGCTGGGCCGCCTACGGGCAGTCCAAGCTGGCCAATCTCATGTTCGCGCGGGAACTGCAACGCCGCTTGAGCGCGGCCGGCTCGGCGAAGGTGTCGGTGGCCGCCCATCCCGGCTACGCCGCCACCGAACTGCAGGGCCACACCGAGTCGCTGTACGACGCGCTGATGTCGATCGGCAACCGCCTGTTCGCGCAGAGCGCCGAAATGGGCGCGCTGCCAAGCCTGTTCGCGGCGACCGCCGAGGTCGAGCCGGGCGGTTTCTACGGGCCGACCGGATTGCGCGGCATGCGCGGCTATCCCGGCCCGAGCACCTCCACCGCCGCCTCCAAGGACGAGGTGACCGCGCGGCGGCTGTGGGAGCTCTCCGAACAGTTGACCAAGATCAGCTACCCCTTCGTGCGGAAATAGCCGGGAGCCCGGGAGACATGAGCATTCCGATCGACCGGCGCGACCAATACGACAAGATCCAGCAGGGTCTGCTCCCCGGCGAGCAGATCCTGGCGGTCTACGACGCCATCGGGGTGGGCACCGGATTCCTGGGGCTCACCGATCGGCGGGTCATCATCCAGGACAACTCGTTCGTCGGGAAGAAGATCGCGATCACGAGCATCCCGTACGCGCGGATCACGAGCGTCAGCATCCTGACCAACAAGTCGTTCGCGGGACAGTTCTTCTCCTCCGGGCACATCGCCATCAGCACCGGGCATCACACCTACGAGGTGGAGTTCCGCGGCGACGAGAAGACTCGCCACGTACACGACGTGATCCTGCACTACATCCTGCGCTGAGCGACTCGATTTCCCACGCGCCGACCTGGGGCATCCCAGCATTCGGGACGCGATTCCCAGCCATCGTGTCGCACGCCACATGCGCGAATCAGGATCTCTGGTACTGTCGCGACCATGCAGCGTGTGTATTTCTGGTTTAGCCAGCCGGCCCCGGGTGGGTCGCGCGGCGTGACCTCGCGCTGACATCCTCCACCCCGAGCCGGACGAAAACAGACCGGCTCCAAGGGAATTCGAAGCGAGATTCCGCGGGTCGGCCTGAGAACAGGAACCCCCGATGACCAGCATCGATCTCGACAAACATGCCGATCTCGACGATCAGCGCACGCTCAGCGTCTCCCCGCTGAGCTCGCCGCGCGAGGTTCGTGCCGCCCATCCCATCGACGACACCCTCGCCGACATCGTGCGCGCCGGCCGCAAGGCCACCGTCGACGTGCTCAACGGTGATGACGACCGCCTCATGGTGATCGTCGGCCCGTGCTCGGTGCACGATCCGGACGCCGCCATCGACTACGCGCGTCGCCTCGCCGCCAAGGCCGCCGAACTCGACGACCGGCTGCACATCGTCATGCGCGTCTACTTCGAGAAGCCGCGCACCACGCTGGGCTGGAAGGGTCTGATCAACGACCCGCACCTGGACGGCAGCTTCGACATCAACACCGGCCTGGACCTGGGCCGTCGCCTGCTGGTCGACATCACCGCGCTCGGTCTGCCGGTGGCGTGCGAGTTCCTCGACCCGATCACCCCGCAGTACATCGCGGACCTGGTCGCCTACGGCGCGATCGGTGCGCGCACCGCCGCCAGCCAGGTGCACCGGCAGCTGTCCTCGGCGCTGTCCATGCCGGTCGGCATCAAGAACGGCACCGACGGCGATGTGCAGGTCGCGGTCGACGGCGTGCGCGCGGCGGCCGCCTCGCACGTGTTCCCCGGCACCGACCTGGACGGGCGTTCCGCGCTCATTCGCACCGCCGGCAACCCGGACTGCCACGTCATCCTGCGCGGCGGCTCCAACGGCACCAACTACGACGCCGCCTCCTGCGCGGAAGCCCTGCTGCGCCTGGAGAAGTCGTCGCTGGCGCAGCGCCTGGTGGTCGACGCCTCGCACGGCAACTCCAACAAGGACCACAACAAGCAGGTGGACGTCGTCACCGATATCGCCGACCGCATCGCGGCGGGCGAGGACACGGTGGTCGGCCTGATGATGGAGTCGTTCATCGTCGCGGGCCGCCAGGACCTCACCCTCGGTCACTCGGAGGATCTCACCTACGGGCAGTCCATCACCGACGCCTGCATCGACTGGGACACCACCGCCGCCCAGCTCGAGCGGCTCGCCGACGCCGTCACCGCGCGCCGCGAGCGCCGCGGCTAGGCCCGGAAATCCCCTGACCCGCACCCACTCGTAGCGAGTTCATCTCGCGCGGAACGAGTTCGGCGTGCACACTGAGTTCGGCCCACACCCAGTCCGGCGGGTGTGGGCCGAACTTTTTCCGTTTCGGGGCGGTGCGACTCAGACGCCCGGGGGCCAGTGCTCGCTCGGGGCGGCGGGGTCGGTGCGCAGCCGTCCCGCGACCCAGATATCGCGGCGGGCGCCGCGCTGCATGCCGCCGCCGCGGATCAGACCCTCGTAGTGGAAGCCGTTGCGGCGGGCCACCGCGGCCGAGGCGTGATTGCCGGTGAAGGCCCGCCACTCCACCCGTTCGAAGGCCAATGCCGTGGGATCGAGCGCGACGGCGGTGACCAGCCCGGCGGCACGGGTCATCAGGCCCCGGCCGCGGGCGGCGGGGGAGAGCCAGAAGCCGATCTCGGCCAGATTCTCGTCGCGACGGGGATAGAGCGGGCTCAGGCCGATCATGCCCACGACCGGGCCGCCGTCACCGGGCCGCAGCGCCCAGGTGGGACTGCGGGTGGCCCAGCCCGGGCCGACGATGTCGTAGATGAATTTCTCCGCATCGGCCCGGTGATAGGGGACCGGCATGGTGGTCCACGCGCCGATGGAGGGTTCCTGGCACAGGGTGGTGATGGCATCGATGTCGGAGACGGCCGGCGGCGACAGCCAGACCGCGCCGTCGGAGAGGAATTCCGCGTCCATGCGGTCATGCTGTCACGGAAACGGTCGGGGGCGCACGGTCTTTCCGGCGGGGCCGGCCCCGATCGCACCGCCCGGCTGGGCTGTCACCGCCCGGTGGCGGGGGTGTCACCGGCCGGACGTAGGATCGAGCGCGATGGTTGCCGCTCTTCTCGCCGACTTGTTCGAAACGCATCGGCCGCATCTGCTCTCGGTGGCCTACCGGCTCACCGGCAGCGTCAGCGACGCCGAGGACGCGGTACAGGAGAGCTGGCTGCGCCTGTCGGTGGCCCGCCAATCCGAGATCGAGGATCTGCGGGCGTGGCTCACCACGGTGGTCAGCCATATCTGCCTGGACCGGTTGCGCAGCGCCGCGGTCCGGCGGGAAAAGTATGTGGGGCAATGGCTCCCGGAGCCCGTCGTCACCGCGCTCACGCCCTCCAGCACCCCGGATCCGCTGGCCGCGGTGGTGCGCAAACAGGAATTCCGTTTCGCCGCAATGGTGGTGCTGGATACGCTGACCCCGCCGCAGCGCGTGGCCTTCGTGCTGCACGACGGCTTCTCGGTGCCGTTCGGCGAAATCGCCGACATCCTCGGCATTTCCGCCGACGCGGCCCGGCAGCTGGCGACCCGGGCCCGCAAGGCCGTGGCCGCGGCTCCCACGCCGGTCACCGATGACGAGCACAGCGCCGCCGTACAGGCGCTGCTGACCGCCCTGGCCGCCGGAAACGTGGATGCCATTGTGGCCGCGCTACATCCGGACGTCCGCACCGTCGGCGACGGCGGCGGCGTGGTGTCCACCGCCATCAATGTGGTTGCGGGCGTGGACAAGAACGTGCGCCTCTGGATGGGCCTGTGGCGCCGGTTCCGGCTCTTCGACCCCGCCTACATCGGACCGGCGCGCGAACTCGAGCCGGTCCTCGTCAACGGCCAGTGGGGCATCCTGGCGCACGAATTCGCCTCCCACGAAGGCCAACCCGGCAGCCCGCCACGCGTGTACGCCTTCACCGTCCGCGAAGGCCGGGTCTGGGGCGTCTACGACGTCGTCAACCCGGCCAAGCTCAAAGGCATTCGCGTCCCGCACTGAGCGGGTTGTCTACTTCGGGTTGCCGAGGCAGAAGGTCGTCTTCGGGTCCGGGATGGTGCGGAAGGCGATCGTCGTGGTGGTGTCGCAGGCGAACTCGTCGGCCTGGCCGTCGATCCGCTTGATCACCTTGAACGACGCCTCGGGGGCGGTGCACGCGACGAACTTGTAGCCGGTGGCCTGGCTCTCGTTGTAGCAGGAGCCTTCCTTGAAGTTCGGGGTCAGGCACAGGAACGCGACGGTCTTGTTCGCCGAGTCCTTCTCCTCGTAGGAGGTCTGCTGGTCCTTGCAGGTGGCGGTGGCGTCGAACACCGCGGCCACCTTGTACACGGCCTTTTCGCTGGAGCAGTCGATCGGCGTGGTCTTGGAGTCCGACTGCGAGCCCTCGATGACGTTGATGCAGTCACCCACCTTGGACTTCGCGGTATCGGACTTGCTGGAATCCTTCAGCATCGAACAGCCGGATACGGCCAGCACGGCCACGGCCACCGCCACGAGGGCGAGTACGAGGCGCACGAGAGTCCTCGTTCCTGCGAACTTCACTAGCGAAAACCTTTCTCACCGAACAGTTCACGGCTGTGAACGCGGTGAGAATACCTCGTCAGTGCAGCATGGACAGTCCGTGCATGGCCAGCAGCGACATGTTGATGAGGAGTACGGGCAGGGCGCCGAGGAACGTCAAGCTGAGCGTGTTCACTGTCTTGCCTCTCGATCGAAATTATCTGGGCGCACGTCCAAAACTGTGCACTCGCTGTGTGTCGCTTCCCGCCGATGGCTCGTTACACAAAGCACGTCAACGGGTTTCGCGGATCATCCGGCCGAGCCGGAGCCCGATCCGCTGTCTGCCGAGCCGGTCCCGGAGCCGGTCCCCGAACCGCTGTCCGCGGAGCCCGTCGCGATCGGTCCGCTGGGCACGGTCGCGCCCTTGGAACCCGGCCGGTTGATGTAGACGGTCACCGGTGTCGAGGCGTCCGCCTCCACCGTCACCACCCGCGCGCCCGCCGTCGAGGTGACCCGGCCGCCGTCGACGCGCACCGCGTACCCGTCCGGGTAATGCAGATCGGACACGTAGATCTCGGTGACCCCGGCGCGCGGGGTGTAGCGGTAGGCGAAATCGCCGGTATCCGGGTCGAAGATCATCCGTCCGGGCGTGCCCGCGGTGGCCCGCGGATAGGTGCGCACCAACTGCCTGCCGACATCGCCGAGGAACGGATCCGGTTTCGGGCCGCTCGGGCCGAAACTCGAGGTGTAGTGCCAGTACTGCCAGCTCACGAAGCGGTTGTCGGCATTGACCAGGGTATTGCGCAGCACGCTCGCGTCCCCGTCGCCGAATTCGGTGACCAGCGTGGGCAGGTGGGTGCGGGCGGTGAAGGCGTCGATATTGCTCCACGTCTTGCCCTGCTGCGGCGGGCACAGGGCGCGCAGGAAGGCGGGCAGGCCCGAATAGATGGTCAGCTGGCTGGGGATGCAGTAGTCGTGCGGCGCGAAGGCGATGTCGGGCGCGCTGATCGGCGGATTCTTGCCCAGGTTGGTGGGCATGGTCTCGTTCCAGGTGACATTGGGCTCCCACAGCACCATCAGGTCGCCGTTGCGGGCGCGCACCGCGTCGGTCAGCTTCTGCATGGCCGCTTGATATTTGACGTCGAACCCCGGGCAGCCGTTCGGGTAGCAGGACAGAAAGGCCGACCCCGGCCACGGTTCGTTGAGCAACTCGAGGCCGAGCGCGCCGGGATGCCCGCTCACCCGAGCGGCGAGCGCGCCCAGCGCCTCGCCCAGGTGGTCGAGCACGCCGTACGTGTTGTTCCAGACCTCGTCCCAGCCCTGGTTCATGCTCGGCATCAGATAGAACAGCGGGAAGCCGACATTGGGCTCACCGGCTCCGGGCCGGGCGTGAATGGACCACTCCGGAAAACCGTTGCCGCCCCACGCTTTCGACAGGCCGTCCTGATGGTTGTCGAGCAGGGTGTGAATCCCGTACTGCGCCAAGGTGTCCACGACGCCCGCGACGCGGTCGAGGTAGGCGGTGTCGACGACGCCCGGGGTGGGCATCAGCCCGTCGAACGAGACGCCGAGGCGGACCGTGTTGAAACCGTGTCGCGCGAGCAGCGCCGCGTCGTCGGCGGTCAGCGTGAAGCCGTCGCCAGGTTCGATGTAAGGCGGTTCCTTGTCGACATTGTTGACCCCGTGCAGCAGCACGGTCCGCCCGCTGTCGTCCACGAACCGGGTCCCGTCGGTGTGGATCCGTTCGATGCCGGCGGGGTCGGCGGTCGCGATGCCGGGTGTGGGCAGGACCACCGCGAGTGCCACGGCCGCGCATCCTGCGGCGCGTCGCCATCGACTCCGGGCTGTGTTCGCACGCATCGGCACCCCTGTTCAGTTCGATCAGATCATGTGTCCAAATGGACGTCTGTCCAAGTTTGGGGTGATCGTAGCCACCGAAACTCGGGTCTTGACCGTTTTCGCGGAATCCAATGCCCGCTTGACCGGCCCGAACCTCCGCTGTCAGCGAAAAGGACGC
>NZ_JBSGBY010000360.1:0-8728 GCF_053601505.1 Nocardia sp. NPDC004722 | reverse complement strand
GGAACACAGTGCCGCCTTGACTCTGGAGACGGTGCTCTCCCAGGTCGCCGCCGTCCTCGGACACGACTCCGGCGACTCGATCGATGCCGAGACGCCGTTCCGGGAACTGGGTCTCGACTCGCTGGGCGGCGTGGAGCTGCGGAATCGGCTCGGCAAGGCCACCGGTCTGTCCCTGCCCTCGACACTGGTCTTCGATCATCCGACGCCCGCGGCGGTGGCGAAGCTCATCCAGTCCCGAGTCGCGCCGACGGCGGCCCCGGCCGCGAGCACGGCGACGGGACTCGCGCGGCCGGGGGCGGCGCGCACCGATGAGCCGATCGCGATTGTCGGCATGGCCTGCCGCTACCCGGGCGGTGTCGAATCCCCCGACGCGCTCTGGGATCTGGTGTTCACCGGGACGGACGCCACCAGCGACTTCCCCTCCGACCGTGGCTGGGAGCTGGACCGGCTGATCCACCCGGACCCCGACCACCCGGGCACCACGTATTCGGGTCGCGGCGGATTCGTCACCGGGGCAGCCGATTTCGACGCGGGCTTCTTCGGCATCGGTCCTCGCGAGGCGGTCGCCATGGATCCGCAGCAGCGGTTGCTGCTCGAAGTGTCCTGGGAGGCGCTCGAACACGCGGGCATCGACCCGAACTCGTTGCGCGGCAGCGACACCGGCGTCTATTCGGGCGTGATGTACCAGGACTACGAGGCGTTGACCCGGAACGCGGGTCCGGAGGTCGAGGGTTACGCGCTCACCGGATCGCTGGGCAGCGTGGTGTCGGGTCGGATCGGCTACGCGCTGGGGCTGGAAGGCCCGGCGCTGACGGTGGACACCGCGTGCTCGTCCTCGCTGGTGGCGCTGCACCTGGCGTGCCGTGCGCTGCGGCAGGGGGAAAGTTCGCTGGCCTTGGTCGGCGGGGCCACCGTCATGGCCACGCCCGCGGTGTTCCTCGACTTCTCCCGGCAGCGTGGTCTCGCCTCGGATGGGCGTTGTAAATCGTTCTCCGCGGCCGCCGACGGCGTGGCCTGGTCGGAGGGTGCGGCCGTGCTGGTCGTCGAACGGCTCTCGGACGCACAGCGACTCGGCCACACCGTGCTCGCCGTGGTCCGTGGCAGCGCGGTCAACCAGGACGGTGCCAGCAATGGCCTGACCGCACCCAACGGACCGGCGCAGGAGCGTGTGATCGCCGAGGCGCTCGCCGACGCGGGTGTGACGCCCGCGGAGGTGGACGCCGTCGAGGCGCACGGCACCGGGACCACCTTGGGCGATCCGATCGAGGCGCAAGCGCTGATCGCCGCCTACGGGCAGGCGCGCGGCGACCGGGAACCCCTGCGGATCGGCTCGCTCAAATCCAATATCGGGCATGCACAGGCGGCCGCGGGCGTCGGCGGAATCATCAAGATGGTGCAGGCCATGCGCCATGGTGTGCTGCCGCGCACCCTGCACGCGGAAGAGCTGTCACCGCACGTCGATTGGTCGTCGGGAGCCGTGCGGGTACTCACCGACGCCGAGCCCTGGCCCACGGGTGACCGGCTGCGGCGCGCGGGTGTCTCGTCCTTCGGTATCAGCGGCACGAACGCGCACGTCATCCTCGAGGAGCCGCCGACCACCGCGGTCGCACCCTCCGCCGCCCCGGCGAATCCGAACGTCACCGCCCTGATGCTCTCCGGGCGCACCGAGACGGCCCTGCGCGAGCAGGCGAATCGGTTGCGGGAGTGGATGATCGAACAACCGGCGCTCGCCGCACAGGATGTCGCCGCAGCCCTGGTCGGCACCCGGGCACGACTGGACTGGCGCGGCGGAGTCATCGGTCGCGACCGCGACGAACTGCTCGCCGGATTGGCGGCCCTGTCCGACGGGCGGGCCACCGCGACCGCCGTCGCGGGCACGACGACACCCGGACGCCTGGCGTTCCTGTTCACCGGGCAGGGTGCGCAGCGCCGCGGCATGGGTGCCGGGCTCTACCGCGACTACCCGGCCTTCGCGAGCGCCCTCGATGAAGTGTGCGCCGAATTCGATGGCATTCTCGGCGGATCGCTGCGCGCGGTGATGTTCGAGGCTCCCGAAAGCGGTTTGAACCGAACGGAATTCACGCAGCCCGCGCTGTTCGCCTTCGAAGTGGCGCTGTTCCGGCTGCTGGAGTCCTTCGGCGTGGTGCCGGACGTGGTGGCCGGACATTCCATCGGCGAGCTCGCCGCGGCGTATGTCGCGGGGGTGTGGTCGCTGCCGGACGCGTGCGCGCTGGTGGCGGCGCGCGGCCGGTTGATGGGTGGCCTGCCCGAAGGCGGGGCCATGCTCGCGGTGGCCGTCACCGAGGAGGACGCGGCAGCGGTGGTGGCCGAGTATGCCGATCGCCTCTCGGTGGCGGCGGTCAATGGTCCTGCCGCCGTGGTGCTCTCGGGTGACGAGGACGCCGTCGCGGAGGTCGACCGGCTGTTCGAGGAGCGTGGCGTCCGGACCAGCAGGCTCCGGGTCAGCCACGCGTTCCATTCGGCGCGCATGGGCCCGATGCTGGACGAATTCCGCACTGTCGCAGCCGGACTGACCTACCGGCAGCCGCTGCTGCCGATCGTCTCGAACGTCACCGGCGCCGAGGCGGGCGACGCCGTCCGCGACCCGGAGTACTGGGTGGCGCAGGTGCGCGGCTGTGTGCGCTTCGCGCCGGGAGTGGACACGCTGATCGCGCGCGGTGTGCGGAAGTTCGTCGAGGTCGGCCCGGACGCGGTGCTCACCGCCATGACGGCGGCCTGTCTGGCGCAGCACCCCGAGGTGGAGCCGAAATCCCTTGCGGTGGCGGCCTCGCGGCGCTCGATCGACGAGCCGACCGCGTTCGTGACCGCCTTGGCGCGGGCGGACGCCGCCGGTATACCCGTCGATTGGTCGCAGGGGAACGACCGGCCTGCCGTCCGTATCGCCCTGCCCACGTACGCATTCCAACGCCAGCGCTACTGGGCGCGGCCGGTCGTGGCGAACGATGTCCGGCGTTCGGGGCTCGAAGACGCGCACCACCCGCTGCTCGGTGCGATCGTCCAGGTGCCGGGTTCGGAGCAGGTGGTGTTCACCGGTCGGCTGTCGCGGGGCACGCATCCGTGGCTCGAAGACCACGCGGTCGCGGGCACGGTGCTCTTGCCCGGTGCCGCGCTGGCGGAGCTCGCGTTGCATGCCGGTGCGGTCGTCGGGCGGCCACACCTGGCCGAACTGGTGATCGAGGCACCGCTGCCGATACCGGCGGATTCCGGAGTCCAGCTGCGCATGGTGGCGGAGGCACCCGACGACTCGAACAGTGTTACGGCACAGGTCTATTCGCGAGTCGAGAGCGCCGGCGACGAATCGCAGTGGGTGCGCCACGCCACCGCGACCCTCACCGACGACGTATCCACGCCGTCGAACCCGGGTGGTTCGCACGATTGGCCGCCCGCAGACACCGTGGCGATCGCAGTCGAAGACGGTTACGCGGCGCTGGCGGAACGCGGCTACCGATACGGACCCGCCTTCCGCGGTGTGCGGTCGCTGTGGGCACGTTCCGGTGAGGCGTTCGCCGAGATCGCATTGCCGGATTCGGTACGCGACCAGGCCGGGGAGTTCGGGATGCACCCCGCCCTCCTGGATTCGGCGCTGCACGTGATCCTGCTCGGCGGGCTGCTCCCCGAACCGCCGAACGGTACTGTCGCCGTGCCGTTCTCCTGGGAACACGTCGACCTGCACGGCACCGGATCGAGCGCACTTCGGGTGCACGCCAAGGTGTCCGGCTCCGACCGCATCGCCTTGACTTTCACCGACCAGGCGGGCACGCCGCTGGGCACGGTGGGCGCACTGACCCTGCGCGCCATCGCGGCGGGCGCGCTCACCGAATCCCCGCGCGAGCCGCTCGGCTACCACGTCGATTGGGTGGCCCGGTCGCAGGCCGACGACGGCACGCAGGAGATCGTCTGGGGCGCCGGCACTCCGCACGACACCGCACTCGGTGGCGACTTCGAGACCGCCACCATCGGCGGCCGCAGGCATGTGGTCGCCGTCGTCGAACCGGCGACCGGATCCGTGCCGGAGTCGGTGCACCGGACGGTCATCGACGCCGCGGCACGAATCCGGCGACTGCTGGCAGGGGACGATCCGGTCGTGGTGGTCACCCGCCGGGCCGTCGCCGCCGAGGTCGGCGAGCACGTCGATCCGGCGAGTGCCGCTGTGTGGGGCCTGCTGCGCACCGCCCAGAGCGAGAACCCGGACCGGATCAGGCTCGTGGACGTCGGCGACCGTGCCGAGCTCGCGGGCGTGGAGGCGGCGCATCGCGCAGCCGTGCGGCTGGCGTCGGCGATCGCCGACGAATCCCAGCTGGCTGTACGGGATTCGGTGGTATACGCCCCACGAGTAACCCGCGACTCCGCCGCCCTGACCGCCCCCGAAGGTGCGGCCCCGACGGCTCCCGCAGGTGCGGCCTGGGCCCTTACCCTCCGCGACAAGGGAACCTTGGACGCCGAGAACTTCGGGCTCGACGAAACCCCTTACGCCACAACCGCGCTCGAGCCCGGCCAGGTCCGGGTGAGTATGCGGGCGGTGGGCCTGAACTTCCGGGATGTGCTCATGGCCTTGGGCACCTATCCGGATCCGCTCGGCCGCATCGGCGGCGAGGGCGCGGGCGTCGTGCTCGAGGTGGCGGCCGACGTCACCGAATTCGCCGTCGGTGACCACGTTTTCGGCTTCACCCCCGGTATGGGTTCGGTGGTCGTGGTGGACCGGCGACTGCTCGCGCCGATGCCGAAGGGCTGGTCGTTCGCCCGGGCCGCCGCCGTTCCGATCGTGTACGCGACCGCGTACTACGGCCTGGTCGACCTCGCCGACGCTCGATCCGGAGAGACGCTGCTGCTACACGCCGCGACCGGCGGCGTCGGCATGGCGGCGGTACAACTCGCCCGACACCTGGGGCTGCGTGTCCTGGCGACGGCGAGCCGACCCAAGTGGAACATCCTGCGCGACATGGGCTTCGACGATGCGGATATCGCCGACTCCCGAACCCTGGACTTCGAGAAGGAGTTCCTGGACCGCACCGGCGGCGCGGGCGTGGACATCGTGCTCGATTCGCTGGCGGGCGATTTCGTGGACGCCTCGCTGCGCCTGCTCCCCCGCGGCGGCCGCTTCGTCGAGATGGGCATGATCGACCGTCGCGACCCGGTCGAGGTCGCCGCGACCCACCCCGGCGTGCGCTACGCGAGTTTCATGCTGATGCAGGCGGGACCCGATCGGTTGCGGGAGATCCTCACAACCCTCGTGGAACTGTTCGACCGCGGCGAGCTGACGCCGTACCCGATCACCGCGTGGGACCTGCGGCGCGCTCCCGAGGCGTTCCGCCATCTCAGCCAGGCCCGGGGCGTCGGCAAGAACGTACTGACCGTCCCAGCACCGCCGCGCGCCGACGGCACCGTGCTGATCACCGGCGGTACAGGCGGATTGGGTGTGGTGGCCGCACGCCACCTCATCACCGCGCACGGCGCGCGCAGGCTCGTGCTCGCGAGCCGACGCGGCCCGGAGACGCCCGGTGCGGCGGAAACGGTCGCCGAGCTCACCGCGCTCGGCGCGCACGTGGACGTCGTCGCGTGCGACGCGGCCGACCGGGCCGCGCTCGACCGGCTGCTCGCCGCGATTCCCGCACGGCACCCGCTGACCATGGTCGTGCACGCGGCGGGCGTGCTGGCCGACGGTCTGCTCGCCACCATGACCGACGAGCAGATCACCCGGGTCCTGCGCCCCAAGGTCGACGCCGCCTGGAATCTCCACGAAGCCACCGCGGGCCTGGACCTCTCGGCCTTCGTGCTCTACTCCTCGATCGCCGGGGTGCTCGGCACGGCGGGCCAGGCCAACTACGCCGCCGCCAACACCTTCCTCGACGCGCTGGCGCAGCAGCGGCACGCCGAGGGCCTCCCGGCGACCTCCATCGCGTGGGGGCCGTGGCAGCAGAGCAGCGGCATGACCGGCGATCTGACCGAGGCCGATCTGGCGCGGCTGCGACGAGAAGGCTTGCTGCCGCTGGATTCCCGGGAGGGCATGGAGCTCTTCGACGCGGCGACGACCACCGGTCGTCCCACCGCCGTGGCGATCCGCGTCGATCGTGACGCGCTCGGCGACCCGGCCGGTGTCCGCCCGATCATGCGGACACTGTCCAAGCCGGTGGCGCGGCGCGGGCCGGTCACCGAACCGGTGGCGGCGGAGAGCGCCGCCGATGCGGGACAACTGGTCGCGCGCCTGCTCGGCCGTTCGGCCGAGGAACAGAAGCGGGTCCTGCTCGGCGTGATCGGCGTGCACGCCGCAGCCGTGCTCGGGCACACCGGCTCCGACACCCTGGAGCCGGATAAACCGTTCAGCGCGATCGGGTTCGACTCACTCGGGGTGATGGAGTTCCGCAACCGCCTGAAAACCGCTGCGGGAGTGCAGCTGTCGGCCACCGCGATGTTCGACCACCCGACCCCGGCGGCGCTGGCCGAGTTCCTCCGTCAGCAGTTGGTGCCCGCCGACGCGGCCGCCCGGGCCCTCGCCGCCGACGTCGACTCGCTCACCAGAGGTTTCGCCGCGGCGGACCTCACCCCGTCGGAACGTTCCGACCTCGCCGGGAAGTTGTCCGCCCTACTACGCAAGCTCGAGGACATAGCGGTCGATCGCGGCGAGCCCGCCGGCGATCTCGAATCCGCCGACGACGACGAGCTTTTCGATTTCATCGACAGCCTATGAGCTGATGGACCAGGAGTTTCACTGATGGCTGACGACGACGAACTGCGCCGGTACCTCAAGAAGACCGCCAAGGAGCTGTACGACACCAAGCAGCGGCTGCGCACGCTCACCGATCGACTGCAGGAACCGATCGCCATTGTCGGCATGGCGTGCCGGTATCCGGGCGGGGTGCGCTCTCCCGAGCAGTTGTGGCAGCTGACCGCGGACGGCGTCGACGCCATCGGCGGGTACCCGGCCGACCGCGGCTGGGACCTCGACCGGCTCTTCGACCCGGACCCCGACGCGGCGGGCACCATCTACACCCGCGATGGCGGGTTCCTCGACGACATAGGCGATTTCGACGCCGCTTTCTTCGGCATCGGCCCGCGCGAGGCGGCGGCGATGGATCCGCAGCAGCGGCTCATGCTGGAGGCCGCCTGGGAAGCCCTCGAGGACGCCGGGATCGACCCGACGTCGTTGCGCGGCAGCGACACCGGTGTGTTCGCCGGTGTCATCCACCAGCACTACGGCCCGCGCATCGGTTCCGCCGCCATCGGGGCGGAGACCGAAGGCCATGCCTACCTGGGTGTTTCGAACAGCGTCCTGGCCGGGCGCATCGCCTACACCTTCGGCTTCACCGGCCCGGCGATCGCGGTCGACACCGCGTGCTCGTCCTCGCTGGTAGCCATTCATCTGGCCTGTCAGGCCCTGCGTTCCGGCGATACGGACGTGGCGCTGGCCGGTGGCGTCACCATCATGTCCGATCCCTCGCTGCTGATCGCGTTCGCCCGGCAGCGGGCGTTGTCCAGCGACGCCCGCTGCAAGGCGTTCGCGGCCGCCGCCGATGGCACCGGCTTCTCCGAGGGACTCGGAATGCTGGTGCTGGAACGACTCTCGGACGCCCAGCGCGCCGGACACCAGGTGCTGGCGGTCATTCGCGGCAGCGCGGTCAACCAGGATGGCGCGAGCAACGGTCTCACCGCGCCCAACGGACCGTCGCAGGAGCGGGTCATCACCCAGGCCCTGGCCAATGCCGGACTGGACGCCGCGGACGTCGACGCGGTCGAGGCGCACGGGACCGGCACCATGCTCGGTGATCCGATCGAGGCGCAGGCGCTCATCGGCGTCTACGGCGCGGGCCGCCAGGGCGAGCCGTTGCGGCTGGGCTCGCTGAAATCCAATATCGGCCACACCTCGGCCGCCGCGGGCGTCGGCGGCGTGATCAAGATGGTGCAGGCCATGCGCCACGGCGTGCTGCCCAAGACACTGCACGTGGACGAGCCGACGCCGCACGTGGATTGGTCCGCGGGCACCGTCCGTCTGCTGCAGGACAGTCACCCGTGGCCGCGCGGGGAACGCCTGCGCCGGGCGGGCGTGTCCTCCTTCGGCGCCAGCGGTACCAATGCGCATCTCATTCTCGAGGAAGCCCCCGCCGTCGTGGCGGCGACCGAAGCCGATGGCTCGCCCCAGGTTTCGACCGGCACGGTCGCGCTCGTGGTGTCGGCCAAGTCCGAAGTCGCGCTGCGCGCGCAAGCGGATCGGCTGCGGCAGTGGCTGATCGAGCACCCCGACGTGGACGTCCGCGAGGTCGCGCAGGCCCTGGTGAGCTCGCGGGCACTGCTCGAGTGGCGCGGCGCGGTCACCGGATACGACCGCGCCGAAGTGCTCGACAGTCTCGCGGATTTGGCCGCGGGCGGATCGAATACCCGTGCGGTGAAGGCTGATTCCGGTGCGACCGCGTTCGTGTTCACCGGTCAGGGTGCACAGCGGGTCGGAATGGGCGCTGGTCTCCACAGCGCATACCCGGCCTTCGCCGCCGCACTGGACGAGGTTTGCGCGGTATTCGACCGGATGCTCGGACGGTCGCTGCGGGAGGTGATGTTCACCGACCCCGAGGGCTTGCTGGACCGCACCGAATGGACTCAGCCCGCCCTGTTCGCGTACGAAGTGGCACTGTTCCGGCTGCTGGAATCCTTCGGTGTCACACCGGATGTGCTGGCCGGTCACTCGGTCGGTGAGCTGGCGGCGGCCCACGTCGCCGGC
>NZ_JBSGBY010000359.1:0-8734 GCF_053601505.1 Nocardia sp. NPDC004722 | reverse complement strand
CGAAGGTGTCGCCCGAGGCTTCGAGCAGCACGGTTTGCTTACCGAGTTCCAGTCCCGGGTGGGCGGCCAGGCCGTAGGGGGTCGACGGGCCGCTGGGGCGGAGCAATGCCATTGTGCTGCTGGGAGTTTCGTGAGTGCGGTCGCGCACCCAGTGCGCGTCGAGGTAGCGCTTCAGATCGGCGGGATCAGCGAATTCGGTGAACCAGGTCGACACCTCTCCGTCGTCGACGCAGGTCAGCTGGCGGACCGGTACCGGATCACGGGGCTGAACCAGGATGCTGCCCACCGTCGTGCAACGCGCATTCGCGAAGCCTTTCTCGTCGGGCCGCAACGGCGTCACCGGATAGAAGTTCACCGCGAGATTCCAGTAGTCGCCCCACGACGGGGGCGCTGCCACCGGCCTTCGGTGCAGGTCGCGCTGGGATTTCCAGTAGAGACCGGCGGCCACGACGAGGCCGATGACGACCGTCAGCACCAGCGCCAGGGACGTGAGCACAACGACGACCTCGCGGGATGGCCTCTGGGGCGGTCGCGGCATCTGGGGAGGCGGCGGCCAGTGCCCCGCAGGCGCGGTCATGCGGGGACGAGTTGCGAATAGCTGATGACCAACTGGGACTGCGGGGTCAGTGAGACGCCGCGCATCAACTTGATCGGCATGGAATCTCCGAACCAACGGACCTTCTGGACCGGGACGTGATCTCTGAAGAAGAGATAGAAACCCTCCGGGACCGGTTCCCTTGTCCCTGGGCGACCGTCCCAGCAGTAACCCGCTGTTTGAGTGAAGCCGTTCAGCTCAGCCTCGGGGGTGTTCGAGCGCACTTGCGCCATGAGATCCCAGTCATCGATCCATTCGGCCGCCCGAGTGACCTCTTGCAGTCGCACCGGCTGTTTGGCACGCATCGCACTCTGCATTTTTTCTTGAAGCGTGATGCTCGATCCGAGCGGTTCCTTCAATTCATTGAGATCGAACTTCCCTGCACAGGTCTTCCGCTCCGAATCATGCGAGACCAGTGAGCATGCGCCAACCGTCGATATGATGAGCGCGATCAAAGCAATCCGCATAGTTTTCATCAGATCAGAACTTTCCGTGAGGCAATGGAATGTCCGCTCCGGAGATGATGGCGGTACTTGTCACCGGGACATCGCTTTTCGACAGCTGGGGATCCGCGCCTTCTGTCGGCCTGGCGATGACCACCATCTCGCCACGATCGATGGACTCGACGATCTTCGCCTTCAGCTGGTCGGGGGTGGCGTCGGGGTTCTGGCTCGCGATTATGCGTCCCCGTTCATTGTTGTAAAGATCCATGGCCTCGCGAGCCGGTGGGTTGCCTGCGCTCTTCTCGTGCGCCGTCGCGTACTTGTTGGTCCAGTCCTCGCCGAATTCCTGGCTCATTCGCGCATTCCAATACGAATGGCGGAGCGCGTCCGCCTGGCCATCGGCGTGCGAATCGGAATTCTGCTGGATGTACTTGTTCGCGTCCGGATGGTCCGAGTCGCCGCCCAGGGCTTGCGCTTCATTCTTGATCTCGAAGAACTTGAGCGCGTCGGCCGGGTTTCCGCCGCGAAGAGGATTGACGAGCTCGTCCAGCGCGTCGGACTCCTCCTCGGTCATCTCGATGGGTTCCAGATCGGGCTGGTACAGGCGGAGAATGTTCAGGAGAGTGTTGTCGGGCCAGATCTTGGTGCCCTTCGACGCATCCGTCTGGTACTCCTTCAGAATTCGAGCCAGATCAGCGTCCGCGGGCATGGCGACCACCGCCAGTTTCACCGAGTCAGTGAGGGTTTCGAGGCAGCGCGCTACGGCTTGGGCAGCGAGTTTGTCGATCTCCTTGACGTCGTAGAGCGCCTGGGTGAGGTCACCGGTCAAGGACATCTGCGCCGCGGTCTTCAGGGCGACCGCGGCGGCACCGTAGGGTGAGGTGCCGGTCGCGGTCTGCCAATTGGACTTGCGGGAGTAGACGTCACCGGTCGCGTCCTTGTAGGCGAAATCCCACTTCGACTCCTCGACCTGCTTGACCACCGACCGCAGTGTGGCGATCTTGGCCTGGAATTCATGGTTCGCGTCGTCGATGGCCGTCGCCATGTTCTGGTAGGAATCAGCCGTTGTGTGGCCGTCGGTTTTGAACTTGGCGGATACGCCGCGCGCGGCTTCCCCGGCCTGGTCCCCGAAGTAATCTCCCGACTTCTGCACCTTGCCGTCGGCATCGGTGACCTGCTGGTCGAGGGTGGTGGATACCTGCTGAAGCTTTGCGGCAACGAGGCTGAGCGCCGACAGATCCCACGCCAGGACCTCGGAGATCTTGAGCTTGTCCTCGTCACTCATTTGATCGCCTTGAACCCGTCGGCATTGATCTCTTCCATCTTGTCGATCGCGTCGGCCGCGCTGTCGGTCACGTCGGCGAACTCGCGCAGTCGCTTGGCGTGCAAGGCCAGCACCCGATCCATCGCCTTCAGCGATTCCTCGGTGCGGGTCGCAAGGTCGCAGTGCGGCATTTTGTTTCGCGCCGATTCGCGATCGTTGATGGCGACGCCGGACCGGCCTTCCGGCCCGGCCTCCGCGAGCTTGGCGATGGCTCCTTCGGCGGTGCGCTGGTCGGTGGCGAGCTGCCGCATCTTCGCCGTATCGAATTCCACGGCTACACCCCGAACGTAATCCGAAGCGGCGCAGCCTCTTCCCACTCTGGCGGGTCGGCATTCGGGGTTGGTGCGGTCGTGGCGCGGCGAGCGTTCCGCTCGAGCTCCGCGTGCACCCGCCCGGCCTCGGCCTCGGCCCGCTGCCGCGCGGTGCGATGACACTGCACGATGACCTGCGCGAGCCTGTCGGCGTCGGCACTCATCGCATACGGCGAAATCCGCAGATCGGTGATCGCCCCGTACGCGTCGGACTCCACCACGACCAGCCCCTCCGACGCCTGCGCCCGCCCGCGAACCCGCAGAATCGCCTCATCCGCCTGCCTGACCTTCTCGGCCAACAGCTCGACGTCGTCCAACGGGACCCCCTCATCACCAGTTGCGCACGCCCACAGCTACTTGCGGACAAAACGGACATTACTGAAATTGGCAAGCCAACGGCAACTGCCTCTCCGACCGCTGCCGCCTCCGCCGAAGCCTTCTGGTTCTTCCGGAACCGCTGACCCGTAAAGTCCCCGAGGCACAGTAGAAAGCAAGATCGGGGGGTCCGGATGCGTTGGGCGGTAGCGGTTTCGGCGCTGCTGTTGGCGTTGTTCACCGGCGGGTGCGCGCTGGTCGGTGGGACGTCGCGGGAAGTGTCGACGGGGGATTGTCTGCGGAAGGGCGATGACGGACTCGTCAAAGCGTCGTGTTCGGCGTCGGGTGCGGGATTCGTGGTGCTCGGCCGGGTCGCCAGCGGCGGCACCGAGAACGGGTGCGTGAATGTCGCGGGCACGGAGTATGTGGAGACCGAGGACTCGGGGGCCTCGCTGTGCATCGGCGCCAAGGGTGCCGATGTCGCGCACGCCGTGAATGTCGCGAAGGTGGGCAGCTGTGTCGACGGCAACGGGGATGCGGGCAACGGGGAAGCGGTTGTGCATCAGGTGGATTGCGCCGACCCTGCGGCCGTCTATCGAGTCCTGGCTCGCCTCAGCTCGGATGGCAGTTCGCCGCAGGTGGCCTGCGCCAGGATTCCCGGCACCCAGGCCACCTACGGCTACGTCTTCCGGGCGGTCACGGGCGTCGACCTGACGCACTCTTTCGGCACCGGCATCGTCTTCTGCTTGGCCGCCAACAATCCGCGTTGAATTCGCTCGATTGGTTCGGAACTCGTTCACCGGCTAGCGTTTCGCCGGAAATGCCGGTTTCAAGTGGGGGAGGGTCTCGAAGTGCGCTGGGTAGTGGCGGTTTCGGCCTTGATGTTGGCTTTGTTCACGAGCGGATGCGGGCTGATCAACGGTTCTTCGGATGCGGTGTCGCACGGGGATTGCCTGAAGAAGTCCGGGGATGACGGGTTCGACAAGGTGTCGTGTTCCAGCGCGGAGGCCGGGTTCGTGGTGCTCGATCGGGCCGGGAGCGGGAACGCGCACGAGCGGTGTGTGGATGTGGCGGGAACGGAGTACGTCTACACCGACAGCGGCAAGGGGTCGATCTGCGTCGGTATCAAGGGCGCTGACCCCGCGCATGCCGCGAACGCGGCGCAGAAGGGCGACTGCCTCACCGACACCAAGGGCAACAATCCACTGAAGGCCGACTGCGGTGACGCGACCGCCGTCTACCGGGTGCTGGACCGCCTCGACACGACGGAGTTCATGCCCGACGCCGCGTGTAAGAAGGTCGCGGGCACCCAAACCACTTACAGCTACCTGCTGAAGGCCAAGAAGGGCATCGGCGCTTTCGGCACCGGCATCGTATTCTGCCTGATCGCAAAGGGTTCTGACCCGACCCTCACCATCGACAACGCCAAGATCGGCGACTGCCTCAAGAAATCCGGCGCCGAAGACGTCGAGATCACCCCCTGCTCCAGCCCCGACGCCGAATACAAAATCCTGAGCTCCCAACTCGACACCTCCCTGTGCGACCGAGTCTCCGGCTCCATAGCCACCTACTCCTACCAACAACCCGGCGAAATCATGCCCAAGGCCTTCTGCCTCGGCCGCGCGGGCTGATCTTCCGGGAGGGTGCGGTCACACGCCGACGACGGTAAGGAGCGGATCCAGCCCTTTGAAGTCATCGGCGTTCCGGGTGAACAGCGGCAGGTCGTTGGCCGAGGCGATGGCGGCGATCATCAAGTCCATCCTGCGGGGCTTCGGGCTACGGCCGGACGCGACAACGAGTTTCGTCATCGAGGTGAACCGTCGCGCGGCCGCGGTACAGAAGGGCAGCGCGTCGAAGCCGTGCTCGATGGCTAGTAGGCGCTCCGTTCGAAGGGCCAGCGCCTGCGGTGTCGACGCGAGCGCGATCCCCAAGCCGAGCTCCGCCAGGGTGATGGTGCTGATCCGTGGCCGTATGGGCAGCCTGTCTTCGTCGATGAGGTCGATGTCGATGAGGACGCAGGTGTCGAGCAGTCCTTCGGGGAACCGTTGCGCGAGTGCCGGTTCAGTCATCGAGTCGATCCTCGCCGAAGACGGCCTCGATCTCCGCTCGCTCCTCGGCGGCGGTACCGCTACGACCGATGCGGGCCAATAGCGCCTTCAGCTCCGTGGTCGTCATATCGCGTCGCGTGGATATCGGTCGTAGTTCACCGACCGGACGCCCATTGCGTGTGATGACGAAGTCTTCCCCGGCCTCCAGGGCGTCCATCACGCCGGCACTGCCATTGCGCAGCTCAGCCTGGGTGATCGTACGTGTCATGACTCAAATATAGCCATTGATGCTATGCGCTGCTATCGCCATCTCACGAGCAGGCGGTGAGGGCGGCGTCCTTGGCGGTGAAGTAGCGGTCTTGGGCGGGGTCGAAGTCGGCGTCGTTGCTGTTGCCGAGGCCGAGCTTGGTCATTTGGCCGCCGAAAGCCGTTGCGGCTTTGGAGTATTCGGTGAGGGCGGCGGCGAAGTCGGCGGGGGTGGGGTTTTTGGTGAGGGCGTCGGAGACCTCGGTGCCCGCGTTGTTGAGGGCGGTGGCGGCGTCGGTGATGGCGGTGCGGGCGGCGGTGAGGTCGTGCTCGTCGAGGCGCTGGTTGGCGGTGTGGATCTTGCCCGCGACATCGAGGGCGTCGGCGACGAAGACGCCGCAGACGGCGTTCTGGTGGGAGACCAGGGCGGCGGAGGTGGCGGCCGCGGCCGAACTGGAGGCGGCGGCGACCGAGGAACGGTAGGTGGTCACCTCGGCTTGATTGGCGACGGCCGTGCCGTCGACGGTGCTGGCGCAGGCCACGATGGTGAATCCGGCGGCCGTGGCGGCCAGTGCGGAGATCATTCCGGCGATTCGACGATTCACGCTTGCCCCTTTACCCGTAGCTCTCGCGGATGGCATCAGGCAGGAATGGTGAAAAGATCTTGTTCGCACGATACAGACCCCGGCGGCGTCCGCGGCACTGTGACCCGGACCTCGATTTGGTCGCTGATCAGGGGTTGTCTACACTAGACCGGTTGCCCGGGCACAGCTCTGTCTCGCTCCGGGCGCAAGCGCTAACTCCGGTCGGGCATTCCCGGCTGGAACCGCCCCGAATTGTCGTAGGCCCACGACCGCCGATCTCAGACGGTGCTGAATGGGAACCGCGGCGAGAAAGGTAACGGTCAAACATGACCATGACTGATCCGATCGCAGACTTCTTGACCCGTCTGCGCAACGCCAACTCGGCGTACCACGATCAGGTGAAGGCTCCGCACTCGAAGCTCAAGGTGAACATCGCCGAGATCCTCAAGCGCGAGGGCTACATCGCCGACTACCGTATCGAAGATGCGCAGGTCGGCAAGAACCTGATCGTCGACCTGAAGTACGGCCCCTCGCGTGAGCGCTCCCTGCAGGGCGTCCGCCGCGTGTCGAAGCCGGGCCTCCGGGTTTACGCGAAGTCCACCAACCTGCCCAAGGTGCTCGGCGGCCTCGGCGTGGCGATTATCTCCACGTCCTCCGGTCTGCTCACTGACCGTCAGGCCAAGCAGCAGGGCGTGGGCGGCGAAGTCCTCGCCTACGTCTGGTAAGGGAGGTAGGAACAATGTCGCGTATCGGTAAGAAGCCGATCCCGGTTCCCGCCGGCGTCGAGGTGACCATCGACGGCCAGAACGTGACGGTCAAGGGTTCCAAGGGCACCCTGTCCCACGTTGTCGCCGAGCCGATCACCGTCGCCAAGGCCGAATCCGGTGAGCTCGAGGTCGTTCGCCCGAACGACGAGCGTCAGAACCGCTCGCTGCACGGCCTGACTCGCACCCTGATCAGCAACATGATCGAGGGCGTGACCAAGGGCTACGAGAAGAAGATGGAAATCTTCGGCGTCGGTTACCGCGTGCAGGCCAAGGGCTCGAACCTCGAGTTCGCCCTGGGCTACAGCCACCCGGTTCCGATCGACGCGCCCGAGGGCATCACCTTCGCGGTGGAGTCCCCGACCAAGTTCTCGGTGTCGGGTATCGACAAGCAGAAGGTCGGCCAGATCGCCGCGGTGATCCACGGCCTGCGTAAGCCCGACCCGTACAAGGGCAAGGGCATCCGCTACGCCGGCGAGGTCGTTCGCCGCAAGGTCGGAAAGACGGGTAAGTAAGCCATGGCACAAACCGAAAAGCAGAAGGCCGCCCGCAAGCCGGTCGGTAAGGACGTCTCGACCACGCGTCGTCTGTCGAAGACGCGTCGTCACTTCCGTCTGCGCAAGAAGGTCGTCGGCACCACCGAGCGTCCGCGCCTGGTGGTCAACCGCTCCTCGCGCCACCTGCACGCCCAGCTGATCGACGACTCCGTCGGCAAGACCATTGCCGCCGCGTCGTCCATCGAGGCCGATGTGCGCGCGCTCGAGGGTGACAAGTCCGCCAAGGGCGCCAAGGTCGGCGAGCTCATCGCCGCCCGCGCCAAGGCTGCCGGCGTCGAGGCGGTCGTGTTCGACCGTGGTGGTCACGACTACCACGGCCGTATCGCGGCTCTCGCCGACGCCGCCCGTGAAGGTGGGCTGAAGTTCTGATGATCAACTCTGCGAACGAAGGGAACGTCTGATGCCGGGACGTCAGCGGCGTGACGGCGGAAACAACGGTCCCGCCGGACAGAACAACAACGGTGGTAACGACCGCGACCAGCGTGGTGGCGGCCGTGGCCGTCGCGACGACAACCGTCGCGACAATGCCGCCGAGAAGAACCAGCTCGAGCGCGTTGTCGCGATCAACCGCGTCTCCAAGGTCGTGAAGGGTGGTCGTCGCTTCAGCTTCACCGCCCTCGTGATCGTCGGTGACGGCAACGGTCTGGTCGGTGTCGGCTACGGCAAGGCCAAGGAAGTTCCCGCGGCCATCCAGAAGGGCGTCGAAGAGGCTCGCAAGAACTTCTTCCGCGTTCCGATGATCGGCTCCACGGTCACCCACCCGGTTCAGGGTGAGGCGGCTGCCGGTGTCGTCATGCTGCGTCCGGCTTCGCCCGGTACCGGTGTGATCGCCGGTGGCGCGTGCCGTGCCGTGCTCGAATGTGCCGGTATCCATGATGTTCTGGCGAAGTCGCTCGGTAGCGACAACGCCATCAACGTTGTGCATGCCACCGTTGCTGCCCTGAAGATGCTGCAGCGTCCCGAAGAGGTTGCCGCGCGCCGCGGTCTGCCGATCGAGGATGTGGCTCCGGCGGGCATGCTGCGTGCGCGTGCAGGACAGGGAGCGCACTGATATGGCTCAGCTGAAAGTGACCCAGATCAAGTCCAGCATCGGCGCCAAGTCGAATCAGCGGGATTCGCTGCGCACCCTCGGGCTGCGTGGCATCCGCCAGACCGTGCTGCGCGAGGACAATGCGCAGAACCGCGGCCTGATCAACGTCGTGCGCCACCTCGTTGTTGTTGAGGAGGTTTCCGCATGACCATCAAGATTCATCACCTGCGTCCGGCTCCGGGTGCCAAGACCGAGAAGACCCGTGTGGGTCGCGGTGAGGGCTCCAAGGGCAAGACCGCGGGCCGCGGTACCAAGGGTACGAAGGCTCGCAAGAACGTCCCGGTCCGCTTCGAGGGCGGTCAGATGCCGATTCACATGCGTCTGCCCAAGCTCAAGGGCTTCACCAACCCGTTCCGCACCGATGGCTCGCGCTACCTACCATGCATGAGCCCGCTGCGAGCGCCTTCGCGGCAACCCTCACGCCCTGCAGGAGAAGCACGTGCCGGATCCGTGGCCC
>NZ_JBSGBY010000358.1:0-8736 GCF_053601505.1 Nocardia sp. NPDC004722 | reverse complement strand
CACGGCCGCACGCGATGTCTTCCGTCGCTGGCAGGGCTACTTCCGGGAGTGCCTGCGGCGCAACGGGATACCGGAACCGGACGCCACCAACGTGGCGACGCTGCTGATCGCCGGGCTGGAGGGCGCGTTAGTGCTCTGCCGCACCGAGGACAGCACCGAACCCCTCGATCGGGTCGCAGACGCGCTCGAACGAGCCCTGCGCGCATAGGTCCGCGATGTCGCGGTAGTCGCTGGAATCGGTGAGGAAATCGTCGGTCCAGCGGGTGGTGAGCGACTGTAGCGCCGACACGTTGGCCGATCGCGGTACGCCGCAAGCCAATTCGCCGAGTGCGTCGGAACTGGGTCCTTCGGCGTCGGTGTGCTCGCCGGACCGCAGGTGAACGCCGAGGAAGCGGCGATGCAGCAGGGTCGCGAGGGCGGTGGTGCCGCTGCCGAAGTTGTTGCACAGGCCGGGTGGCCCGGAGACGGTGAGAATCGGCAGCCCGGTCGGGTCGAGGTCGGTCAGCGCCGTGTCGGTGTTGTTGCCCAGGAAGGACTTCACCGGATCGAGCAGGATCAGCCCGCGCAGGTTCGCCCAGGCGTCCGGATGGCTCGCGTGCAACCGGTGCGCGACGTATTCGACGGCCTCGGCACCGGCGGAATGCCCGATGAAGACGGCGGCGGGCGGTAGGGCGGGCACGGGGCGGCCGGTGTCCGCCGCGGCCGCGGCCAGACTCGCCGCCAGGCCGCCACCGGGATCGCCTGCCGTGGCGAACAATTCGGCGACGTGATCGAGAAAGGCGGTGTTGTGGCCCAGGTTTTGCAGGGTGCATCCCGACGGATCGAAGAACGGCAGGCTCGGCGCGAAGACGAGATAGCCCGCGTTCGACAGGGTGCGGGCGAGATCGGCGACCTTGCCGCCGTCACGGGCGAAGCCGTGCTGCAACCAGATCAGGGCGCGCGGCGTCCCGTCGGGCAGATACCAGTCGGCATTCTGGTGCAGCGTGGCGGCGGCGCAGGGGATGTCGATCGATCCGGGCGCGCGCACGGGATCGGCTGCGGCCGTCGCGACGGTGGGCACGGCGAGGACCGCTGCCGCGAGGGCCGTCAGCGCGGCGCTCAGGGTGAAATGCATGTGTTCAGAGTGGCGGACGGAGCGGGTTCCGGTGGGCCGAACAGCACGGCTTCCATGAGGCGGATCACCCACTGGCGCGGGCAGATTCGCTCGGTGTCGCCGAACACGCGGCCGTAGTCGACGACCAGGCCGAGCGCGGCGTGCACCAGGATATGCCCGGCGGCGGGGGTGAGGCCGGGGCGGACCCGGGCCAGCAGGCTCGCCCACTCCGCGACCACCAGGCGCTGCACCACGCGCAGGGTGGCGCGCTCGTCGTCGGGGACATGGCCGAACTCGGCGAAGTAGACGTAGATCAGTTCGCGTTCGTCGAAGGCCCCGGCGACATACATGTCGACGAGCTTGGCCAATGCCTCGGCCGCGGTGGCGGATTCGGCCAGGGTGGGTCCGATGACCGCAGTCATGCGGTCGGCCGCCCGCCGGAAGGCGGCATTGAGCAGGTCGCCTTTGCCCCGGTAGTAGCGGTACACCGCCGACGCCGAGGGCAGTCCCGCGGCGGCGGCGATGTCCTCGACGCCGACATTCGGGTAGCCGCGCTCGTAGAACAGCCGGACCGCGTGCTGCAGCAGCAGTTCATGTTTGAGCGTGTGCGGTATCTCCACCGCGCGCGGGGCAGGCGGGGGCTGCGCCGAGGCGGGAAGCTCGGTCTCGACCAGCGCCCAGCACGCCTGATTCAGCAGCGCGGCAAGGGGTTTGGCAGCCAGGACGACCCGGTGATCGCCCAGGCAGCTCACCGCGCTGAACACGCCGACGGCCCGCACCCGGCGCTCGTGCTCGGGCAATTCCGGTCGCGCCGCGCCGATCAGCGTGCTCAATTCGGTGAGGGCGGCGGCGAAATGCTCGTCCACCGTGCGCTTGTCGGGTTCCTCGAGGTAGCGGTGCTCCCAGCGCGCCAGCCCGACGGTCGTGCGGTTGAAGATGGTCTCGGCGATGATGCCGTCGATGGCGTAGCCGAGCCGCCGCCGCGCCGGCCAGTCGGCGGCCACCGCGGGCAGGCTCACCGCCGCCACCGTCACCTCGCCCAGTCGCAGCAGTTCTCCGGCGAAGAGCGCGTACTTGCTCGGATAGTGCCGATACAGCGCGGTGGAGCTGATGCCGAGCCGGGTCGCGATGTCGTCCATGCTGACCCGGTGATAGCCGAGCGCCGCGAACTCGGCCGCCGACACCGCGGCGATCTGCGCGCGCCGGTTCTTCGGGCGTCGGCGGACGGCCCGCGCACCCGGATCGGGGGCGGGCATGGCGGCGGGCGTCACTGCTGCGGCTGCTGCGCCAGCGGCGAATTCACCTTGTTCACCAGCCAGCGGTCGCCGGAACGCTCGAGCCGCATCACCATCGACAGCTGTCCGGGCGCAGGCTTGCCCTGGGTACCCAGGCTGGTGATCGTCTGGCCGATCACCACGATGGCCTCGGCCGAGTTCCGGTCGGCATTGCGCACCGCGCACTGCACGTCGGTGGCCTTGGACACCACCTGCCCCTGACTCAGCACCTCCCGCAAATCCTTGCTGGTGGAATCGAACTGCTTACGCCAATCCCCGGTCGCGCCGTCGAGCACCGAGGAGAAGTAGGCGTCGAGATTCTTGGCGTCGTAGGTCGCCAGCAACGGCGCGTATTTACACGCGGCGGCCTGCGCCTGCTGCTGGGCGTCGAGGATCTCCTTGCTGCGGGCGTCGTGCTGGTAGAACACGATGCTCGCACCAACCGACGCGGCCAGCGCCACCACGGCCGCCGCACGCGCCACGATCCGGCCGCGCTTGCCCAGGGCGGGTAAGGACCGCCGCGCGAGGAGTGATTTCCGCACGCGCGCACGAGGTGTCGGTTCATCGCCGGGTCGCGACGTCGTCGTGCCAGGGGCGTCGGGGGTTTCGGTGCTGTCTGTGTCGGCGGGCTGAATCACTGTGTCGCTCATGGAAGTCTCCTGGGTGCTGCGCGGCTAGCGGGGGATGGGCTGGGACAGTTCGTTGCCGGTGGCTCCCGGCGGGGCGGTCGCGCCGTTGTCGGGCACGTCGGGCCGGGGGGCGTTCGCTGAACCGCGGATCTGTAGGGCGGGATTGGCGGTGACGCAGTAGTTGTAGAGGCGGACCCGGTTGTCGGCTTGGACGTCGGTCGGTACCACGGGGATGGTGTCGTAGTCGCAGCTCGGTCGCGGCCATGGGTCGACGAGGGTGTTGTAGGCCCCGTCGTGTGCGGGCACGCCGAGCGCCTGGGAGCCGGCCCGCAGTGCCGGGAACAGGGCGGCGATGGCCGGGGCGCGCAGCTTGGCGGCCTTGGTCACGGCGACGAAGTTCGTCACCAGATTGGTGATGGGGTCCTGGGTTTCGGTGATGAACCCGTTGAGCGTGGCCAGCTGTCCGGGCCCCTGCGCGAGCAGAGTGCGCAGTTCCTGATCGGCCGAGGCGAACTGGTCGAACAGCACGCTGCCCGCCTTGGTCAGCGTGCCCAGATCGGGTTGCGCGTGCTGGGTGGTGTCGGCGATGACCTCGAGATTCTCGATCAGCTGCCGGGTCTGCGGCAGCAGCCCGTCGAGCCCGTTCATGGCCCGGCTGATGCCGGAGATCATGTTGCGCAACCGATCCGGGCCGCCGGCCAGCGCCTTGTCCAGCTCGTCGATGATGACATTGAGCCGGTCGGGGTTCATGCCGCCGATGAGATCGCTCAGATTGGCGAACACCGACTGGATCTGCACCGGGATACTCGTGTGCGCCCGCTCCACTCGTGCGCCGTCGCGCAGGTAGGGCCCGGTGTCGGAGTCGGGCCGGAAGTCCAGGTACTGCTCCCCGGCCGCCGAGAGCCGCCCGACCGCGACGGTGCCGCCGACGGGAATGTGTGCGCTGTCGTCGATTTCGGCGACGGCGGCGACCCCGTCCCCGGCGACCCGCACGTCGGCGACCTTGCCGATCCGGCTGCCCCGGAAGGTCACGTCATTGCCGGGCAGCAGCCCGCCGGAGGAGGTGAGCTCCACGGTCACCCGGTAGGTGTGCGGAATCGGGTTGAACCGCAGCACATAGCCGCCGATGTACCCCGACCCGAGGATCAGCACCACGATCAGCCCGATATTGGCGATGGCGATGCGATGCCGCACCACCCAATGCCACAGTGGCGGATTCATCGATCCCCTCCCTGCTGACCGGTGTCAGGCTGACCGGGCTGGGTGTCGGGTTGCCGAGGCGGGCTGGTGAGTCGTCCGAACACCTTCTCCAGCACCTGCGCCAGACTTCCGATGAACTGCCCCGCATCCCCGAGTTCGGGCCAGCGGCTGCCGCTGGGATCGGTGAGCGCGCCGACGCTCAGATACGACACGGTCGCCGCGACCGCCAGCGCCGGACCACGCAGGCTCGCCATCAGCGACGGGTAGATCTGATGCAGCCCGTCGAGCGCACCGGTGAGCTGATCGGCCTGCGCGAACCCCGACATGAGCGCCTGAATGCTGTTGAACAGGCCCACGAAATCCCCGCCGGTGGTGGTGGCGAAGTCGCCGAGCGCGTCGGTGGTGGTGGCCACCTTGGCCAGCAGGTCCACGATCTGCTGGTTGTTCTCGGTGAGCAGCCCGAGGAGGGCGGGGAAGGTGTCGGCGGCCTGACCGAGTTCGGCCTTGCGCCTGGCCAATTCGCCCGACAGCGAGTTCATCCCGCCGAGCACCTGATCGATGTCCCCGGTGCGGGCGTTGAGCGCGCCGATGGCCGCGGTCATCTCGGTGATGAGATGCGAGAGTTCCGGTGCGCGGCCGGCGAACATGGAGTCCATCTGCCCGGTGATCTTGGCGGCCTGATTGATGCCACCCCCGTTGAGCAGCAGCGAGATCGACATCATGAGCTGTTCCACCGACGCGCCCGCCGCCGTGTGCTCGACGCCGATGGTGTCGCCGTCACGCAGCGGCTCCCCGGCGTCCTGTGCGGTGGGCAGCGTCATGGCCACGAACATGTCGCCGAGCGGGGTGCCCTGGCGCAGTTCGACGGTGGTGCCCTTGGGCAGCTGGATGTCCTGGCGGATCAGCATCTGCACATCGGCGAGGAAGTTGGTCGTCTTGATCTTGGTGACCACGCCGATGTCGGTGCCGCCGATCTTGACGTGCGCGTGGTCGGGCAGGTTGAGGGCGTCGGCGAAGGCCGCGTGCACGGTGTAACCGGGCGCGCCGAGACCGGGTTTGGGCATGGGCAGGGTGTCAACGGTGACCGCGCAGCCGCAGGTGCCCAGCAGGGTGGTCGCGGTGAGCAGGCCGCCGAGAGCCGTTGTGCGTAGTCTCATTTCAGGTTCGCGATTCCCAAGAGTGCTGCGGTGAGCCCGAAGTCGGGTCCGAAGTCCTGCACCTTGCCGGTGCGGCACCCGTCCAGGCGCATGGCGATGCGCTGGCAGAACGTGGACAGGATCTCGCCGTCGAGCAGCGACTTGTCCAGCAGCCCGTGCAGCCGCAACGCCTGGTGCTCGACGCTGGTGGCATTGGCCAGGTTCTGGAACATGAGCGGGCCGACATCGACGATCTCGGTGAGCCCGCGGGCATTGGCGCGCATCTGGTCGGTGATCCCGACGAAGCGGGTCAGCGCCCCCGCGAGCTGATCCTTGTTCTGCCCCACCAGGCTCGCGGTATTGGTGACGAAGTCGTCGAGCTGCTTCAGCACGGCGTCGATGCCGGGGGCCTGGTCGCCCAGCAGGTTCACCAGGTCGGTGAGCCGCCCGCTGAAATCCCGCACGGTCTGATCGTTGGACGCGATGACCTGGGTGATGTCATTGAGTTTGATGATGGTGTTGGAGATCTGGTCCTTGTTGGCGAAGGTGACCTCGAACGCCGACGACAACGCGTCGAGGGTCTCGCGCAGCTTGTCGCCATTGCCGTTGAGCAGGGGGAACAGCACCCGGCTGGCCATCGGCCCGGATTGGTTGTCGCCCTTCAGCGCCGTGCCGAGCTGGGAGAAGGTGGCCAGGATGCGGTCGAGCTCGACCGGAACCCTGGTGTGCTCCAACGGAATATAGGCACCGTCTTTCAATGTCGGCCCGTCACCGGTGTAGGCCGGGGCCAGCTCCACGTGACGATTCGTGATCAGCTGTGGATTCACCAGCGCCGCAACGGCATCCACGGGAACCTTGACATCGCTGTCCAGGGACATGGTGACCTGGACGTAACTGCCCTTGGGCGTGACGGTTTCGACGGTCCCGACCGGAACACCCAGGACCGCAACGTCATTGCCCGCGTACAGCCCCGCGACGTTCTCGAAGTCCGCGGTGATCTTCATCCGCGCCCCGAGATACTCCTTGGGCAGCGAGCTCAGCGAACCGGGCAGCATCCCGCACGCCGAGGTGAGCAGCAGCGCACCGCACACCGCGGCCAGTTTCAGTCTGCGAAGTCTCATCACTTGCACCCCTGCACGGCCTGCGCGAAGCACAGCCAGTTGTCCGGGAACAGCCACGGCGCGTACACGTTTCCGTACGGGCCGTCACCGAGCACATTGTTGAACTGCCGCAACGTCACCGGCATGATCTGATACAGCTGATCGAGGTTGCCCTTGTTCTTCTCGAGGCCCTGCGACATGGTGTTGAGATCGCTGATGAGCGGCCCGAGCTGGTTGTTGTTCTCCAACCCCATCTGCTGCAACAGGCTCGACAGCGACGCCACATTGTCGAGCAGCTGCTTCAGCAGCGTCTGCCGCTGCTGCACCGCGCTGCCGATGGCCTCCCCGCGGGTCAGCAGGAGCAGCACGCTGTTCTGGTTGTCCGACGCCAGCTGCGAGACGGTGTCCATGCACTTCAACAGCGTGTCCACCTCGTCGCGGCGATCATTGATCACCTTGGCCAGCGCGCCCACGCTGTCGAGGGCCTGCACGGTCAGCTCCGGTGAGGTGCCCATCTGCTGATCCACCAGATCCAGTGCCTGACGCAGCTTCTGCGGATCGAGCTGCTCCACGCGCTCGAAGGAGTTCTTGTACTGCGGATCCAGCACGACCTTGCCCAGGTTGTAGGGCACCGACGTGTGATCCAGCTTGATCCGGTTCCCGGCCAGCGCCTTGCCCTTGCCCGGTGTCAGATCCACGTGCAATCGCCCGAGAATGGTCGACATCTTGATCGCGGCGCGCGCCTCGTCGCCGAGCTTGACGTCGTCGTGCACCCGCATGTCCACCAGCACCTTGCCGTTGTCCAGCTTGACCGCGCTCACCTGCCCGACCTCGATACCCGACACATCCACCGTCGCGCCCGGCCGCAACCCGGCCGCCTGGGCGAACTCGGCGTGAATCGTTTTGTCGCCCAACTGCGCTCGTTCCAGCACACTGGACCCGACCAGTAGCAGGACCACGAAGCCGGAGGCGTACAGGCCCAGACGCAGATACCGGTTGCGCAGGAACCCGGGATAGCGAAGTCGCCGCGTCATCGGCACACCTCCGAATGGGATTGGCCGCCGATCTGATTGAACAGACCGGGCGGGAGCAGCACGCCCCACAGCGAGACGTCGAGACTGCACAGGTAGGCGTTGCCGTACGCGCCGTAGCTGCTGAAACGTGCGACACCATTGAGGACGTCGGGGAGTTCGACGGCCGCCTTGTCGAGGGACGCGCCGTTGAGCAGTAGCAGCGCGACACCGGCGGAGGCGTCGGTCTGCGCGCGGGCGGCACCCGGTTTCACCGCGGCGATGATGTTCACCAGCGAATCCGTCGCCGTCGCCACACGTTCCACCGAGGACTTCAAGGTGGTGCCTTGCGAATACAGCGCCTCGGTCAGCGCCCGCGCCTGAGTGATCAGCGTTTCCAGGTCATTGCTGCGATGCGCCAGCCCGGAGATCACGCTGGAGAGATTGCCGACCACCTGGCCGAGGATCTCGTCGCGCTGCCCGAACGTGCCCGCCAACTGCGCGGCCTGCGTCACCAGCGCGCTCAATGACACCCCGTTGCCTTGCAAGGCTTGAATCAGCGTCTCCGACAACGAGTTCACCTGATCCGGTTGCAGCACGCTGAACAGCGGCTCGAATCCCGACAGCAGCGCGGAGACGTCGAAGGACGGCTCGGTCCGCTCGATCGGGATCTGATCGCCCGAGGCCATGGGGACACCCGCGTCCTTGCCGGGCATCAGCGCGATATAGCGCTGCCCGATGAGGTTCTGATACCGCACCAGCGCCTTGGTCGTGGTGGTGGGATGCTGATCGTCCTGGATGCGGAAGTCCACCCGTGCCCGGTAGTCGTCGGCGAAGGCGATCTTGTCGACCCGCCCGACCCGCACCCCGGCCATGCGGATGTCGTCGCCGACCCGCAGACCGAGCACATCGGAGAACACCGCCGAGTAGTTGTGGGTGCCGCCGGGAACGGAGCGTTGCAGCGTGGACCAGATGGTGTAGGTCAGCACCACCGCGACCACGGCGAAAAGGCTGAAGCCCGCCAAGGCTTTTCCGGATTTCACGAGGCGCCTCCGTCGGCGGGAACCAGGGAACCGCCCGCCAGAATGGGTGTGAGCAGCAGGACCTGCGCGGCGTTCGGCTTGCCACCGACCAGCGCCGCGATGGCATCTGTACCGCGCAGACCCGCCGGTGCGGCCGCGGCGGGAGCTTCGCCGGTGGACGCCGGTGCGGTGAGGCCGGGAATCGCGGGCAGACCCGGGATCGACGGAAGCCCCGGAATCGCAGGCAGATTCGGCTGACCGGGCGTGGCCAC
>NZ_JBSGBY010000357.1:0-8749 GCF_053601505.1 Nocardia sp. NPDC004722 | reverse complement strand
CGTGGACAGCCGCCCAGCAGGCGGCGGGTCCGCCGCCGATCACCAGCACATCGGTCGCGATCTGCCATGGTTCGCTCATCGGCACGTCCTCTCGGGAGAGTTGGTGCCCGGAACGGTAAGGCGGGCGGCCGTCGCCGCCGAAGGGTTCGGCTCACGCCGATCGGATGGGGCCGGAATTTTCCACCTGATGGAAAGCCGCTTGCTTCCCGGGGCGAAGCCGGGTTCGGTTCAGCGGCAGGCTTCGGCCATGCCGGACAGCCATTCCCGGACCGCGGCCCGCTGAGCGGGCGTGAACGCCGCCTCCAACTCGTTCTCGCGACGCGCGACGGCGGCGTCCGCCTTCCGGTAGACGTCCCGGCCCGCGTCGGTGACGTAGATCTGGTGGGTGCGGCGATCGGTGGGATGCGGTCGCCGTTCGATCAGACCGGCCTTCTCCAGCGTCGCGAGCATCTCGTTGGCGGCCTGCCGCGTACTGCCGACATTGCGCGCGATATCAGCCACCGACATGCCGGGTTCGCCCTGCGTCATCATCAGGGTGGCGTACTGGGAGCTGGTGAGGTCGAAGTCCGCGAGCACCTCGCCGATCGAGGCACGCATGCCGAGCCAGACCTTGCGGACCATGAAGGTCAGGGATCCATCGCTGCCGCAATCGTTTCGGCCCACCGCGCCACCTTCCAGAGATTGACAGGTTCCTGACAATCACGCACACTCGAGATCGTCAGGTTCCTACCAATCTTATCGAAGGTTTCCATGACTGCGCCTGTGACGCTGCCGAAATCACGGCAGCGGCTGATCCTCGCCGTACTCCTGCTCTCGTCCCTGTTGATCTGGATCGACAACACCATCCTCGCCACCGCGCTCGAGACGCTCGCCGATCCGGTGCGCGGCCTCGGCGCGAATCCCGCTCAGCTGCAATGGGCTTCGGGCTCCTACACCCTCGTGTTCGCCGCGCTCATGTTCACCGCCGGCGCGCTCGGCGACCGGTTCGGGCATCGGACCGTGCTGGCCACGGGATTGATCATCTTCGCGGCCTCATCGGTGTGGGCCGCCTATGCGGGCGACCCCGCGCAACTCATCGCGGCGCGCGCGGTGATGGGGGTGGGCAGTGCGCTCATCATGCCCGCCACCATGGCCACGATCACCTGGACGTTCACCGGTCCGGACCGTGCGACCGCGATCGGACTGTTCTCCACCTCCGCGGGTGTGGGGCTCGCCGCCGGGCCGCTGCTGGCGGGCGTACTGCTCGACCATTTCTGGTGGGGCTCGGTGTTTCTGGTGAACGTGCCCGTCGTGGCGGTCGCGCTGGCCGGAATCGCGGTGTTCGTCCCGAATTTCCGCAGCCCGACGCCGCGGCCGCTGGATCTCACCGGATTGGCGCTGTCGGTCAGCGGTTTGGCCGCGCTCGCCTACGGGCTGATCCGGGCCGGGCAGGTCGCGGCCTGGACGCCGGTGCAGGTGTGGGCCCCCATCGTCGCCGGAATCGCCTTGCTGACGGCGTTCGTGGTCGTCGAATTGCGTGCCGCGCAGCCGAGTTTCGATCCGCGGCTGCTCGCACAGCGGGTGTTCGGCGGCGGCAACGCGGCCTTGGGCCTGCTGTTTCTGGCCATGACCGCCAGCGGGTTCTACGGCGCGTTCTATCTGCAAGGCGCACGCGGCTTCTCACCGCTGGCCGCGGGTCTGATCAACTCCCCCGCCGCGCTGGGCGTCATCATCGGCGGCCCGCTGGGCGTGCGCCTGGTGCGCCGCTGGTCGCTGCGCTCGGTCACCGCGACCGCCCTCACCATCGGGGCGCTGTGCATGGGCAGCATCGCGTTCTTCGGACTGCACACGCCGATCATCTGGAACGTGATTCTCTCCGGCGCGCAAGGCTTCTCGATCGGCATGGTGATCGGCTCGGTCACCAGCGCCCTGATGAGCACCCTCCCGCTCGAACGCGCCGGGGCCGGATCGGCGGTCACCAACACGGTCCGCCAGACCGGCAGCGTGCTGGGCATCGCGCTCGGCGGCACCATCATGGCCATCACCTATCGCACCGGAATCCACGGCGCGGTAACCACTCTCCCGGATGCGGCCCGCGAACCCGCCCAGGTCTCGGCCGAGCAGGCTCGCCACGTCGCCGCCGCCCTGCACCGCCCGGACCTGGCCGAGGCCGCCGACCACGCCTTCATTCACGCCATGCACGTCGGCTCGATCTGGACGATGCTGTTCGCCCTCGCCCTCGCCGGCGCCGCCACCCTGGCCATCGTGCTGCGGCCCGACGCCACCCCGGCCACACCCGGGGAAACCCCGGTCGGCGATGAACAATTGGCCGCCGCCGAGAGCCACTGACCCGCTCGGTTCAGCGAGCGCCACGCCACGCGTCCTGCACCACCCGCCGGTGGTGCAGGGCCGCGCGGTCGGCGGTGGCGGCGCGGTGGGCCTGAACGAGCTTGCGCGAGAGGTGACGGGCTTGCTGCAATCGGTGTGGAACGGACATGACGGGCTTCCCTTCGGATCCTCGGCGCCGGTGCGCCTCCTACCACGTAAGACGGGTCCCGGCAGGGAAATTCAGCGGTCCGCGATGCCCGGGACCGGGCACGATGGACGGTTTCGCTACGCTGCTGGTCGGGACGGCCCGGTGGTCGAGTGAGGGAGGGCAGGGGCGATGCTGGAAGTGTGGGGTAGGCGCACGGTCATCCGGTTCGGGGACGGGCGGCTGGTCACCCAGCCGTTGCAGGCCGATGACGAGACCGCGCTCGAGGTGCCGATCTCCGTGCTGCGCAGGACCCGGGTGGCGACCACCGACGACGGGCGCATCGCGGTGCTGCTGTATTTCCACTCCCCTGAATTCGTGGTGAACGGTGTTGCCACGCAACATCATCCGGTGCCGGTATTCCTGGAGCCGGAGCTGCGCGAGCAGGCCGCGGAACTGGTCCGGGCGGTCGAGCGGGAGTTGTTGGACGCTCGGCGCGTGCAGCCGCCGCGACCGGATCTCACCCCGCCGCCGCTGGAATCCTCACCACACGGCCCGATGCGCCGGGACGTGACAGAGGCCGCGCGGCGCATGCGGTTCACCGGTCACGTCACCCACCGGATCACCGCGCTGCAGACCCTGGCCCGGCCCGACGAGTTCGTGCTCGAACTGGCGCAGGCCACCTACGCCGGTATCCCGGGGTTACTGGCGGCGACCACGCTGCGGCTGCTGTTCCTGGGTACCGAGGCCATCCATGAGCTACCGATCGCCGTCGTCGACCGTGCGGAGGTCACGCCGCCGTCCGCCCCCGGCACGGTCGCGACGCTGCGGATTCACGCCTTCCCCGCCACCCACGACTTCATCGATTGGGAGGCAGCGGATTTCGCGCGGCTGGCCGAGGGTCTGCGGCTGGCGTGCGAGATCGAGCAGCTCGACGGCTCGATCGGGCCCGTGCGGCCGTCCGCGGTGGAGCTGTTCGCGCAATGGCAGCTGCTGACCGAGCGCCGCAAGCTCGGCATGGTCGAGGACGAGGCCTTTCAGCGCCAAGCCCTCGGGATCATGCTCGCGCTGCCGAACTGATCCCCGGGTGCAGGGCTACCCGCCGCCACGGGCTCGACGGCCGGATGTGGAAGCCGTGCACGATTTTTCGCCGTTCCGCGACCTGTTCGCGGGCCGCCGCGAGGTCGCGGGTCGCCGCCCAGAAGATCGCTCCGGTCAGGAACCCCGACCCGAACTGCCGCCAATTGTGGTAGTGCGCTTGCGCGATGGCGAGTCCGGCCAGCAGGTGTTCCCAGGCTTCGTCCTCGCTGAGATACCCGGCGGTGTGTGCCGCGCGGGCGATGAAGACCACGCGCGCCAGATCCCAGGCGGTAGCGTCGGTGTGCAGGGGCTGCGGCAGACCGTCGACTATGCCCAGTTTGATGGCCTGCAACCAGGCGTCGTAGTCGCGGTCGAGTCCGGCCGCGCCCTCGTAGCCACGGAATTGCGAGAGCAGATGCAGGAATTCGCGATGCCCGGAGGCGAGCCCGGTGCGGTCGGGCCGGTAGGACTCCTTGGCGGCCTCCGAGGCGAGCGGATGGATGAGCGCGAACAGGGGTGCGTGCATGCCCGCGAGTAATCGGCCGATGGTGTCGCGGGCGTCCTCGGCATTGTCGACACCCCAGGCGTCGTGCAACCCGTCGATGGTCCGCTCCCGCGTGGTCTCGGAACGGCCGGGCAGTTCCGGCGCGAACGCGACGGTGTCGTGGTAGGCGCCCCAGCTGTCGGCGTAGTACGCGCCGAGGGCGAGCGCGCGAATCCGGTCCTCGGACAGCGCCGCACCCGACCAGGGATCGGGGCTGGTACTGACCTGCGGAGTCGGGAATCCGATGATTCGCGGCATGTTCGCGGGCGCGATGTCGACCATGAGCCCTGCCCCCTCCTCCGTGTGGACCCGATCCGCGGAAATCCTACCGGCCCCGGACCGCTGGGTATTTACAGGGTTGTCTGTAACCGTGGTTAGCACCTATCTTGGAGTGTGTCGCACCACACAGGAGGCAATGATGGCTCTGACGACGATGTCGGGCAAAGTTCCTGCGGCACGGGACTACAAGGACGTGCTGCACACCCTCTCGGAGGGATCGGTGCAACGCCGGTTCGATCCATACCTCGACATCCCGTGGGATGCACCCGAGTTCGCGATCGACCCGCAGGATCCGCGCTGGGTGCTGTCGCCGGAGATCGACCCGCTCGGCGCGACCGCCTGGTATCGGGCCCAGCCGCTGGAACGGCAGATCGAGATCGGCAAGTGGCGCATCGCGAACGCGATCAAGGTCGGCGCGGCCTTCGAGAGCATCCTGATCCGCGGAATGATGCAGTACATCATGCGGTTGCCCAACGGCTCCCCCGAATTCCGCTACTGCCTCCACGAGATGACCGAGGAGTGCAACCACATTCAGATGTTCCAGGAGCTGGTGAACCGCATCGGCGTCGACGTGCCGGGGATGCGGCCGATCTTCCGGCGGCTCTCGCCGTTCATCGGAGTCGCCGGGGGCTACGCCTGGGCGATCCTGTTCATCGGCATTCTCGGCGGCGAGGAACCGATCGACCACTATCAGAAGGCGGTCATCCGCAATGGCGCGCACCTGCCCCCGGCGGTGGTGCGCTGCATGGAGATCCACATCGCCGAGGAGGCCCGGCACATCTCCTTCGCCAACGAGTTCCTCAAGGAGCACGTCCCGGCGATGAATATCGCCTACCGCAATGTCTGCGGTATCGCCTTCCCGCTCGCCATGCGATGGCTGGCCGGTGAGATCATGGCTCCCCCACCGGAATTCGCGCGCCGCTTCGACATTCCCCGCGAGGTGATCAAGGAAGCGTTCTGGCAGGGCCCGGAAGGCGCGAAAACCCTCACCGGGTACTTCGGCGATATGCGTTCCCTCGCCGACGAATTGGGTCTGATGAACCCGGTCACCCGCCGACTGTGGAAACTCCTGCACATCGACGGTGACCGTTCCCGCTACCGCAGCGAACCCGAACGCCGCATCGCCTGATCACGCGGCGCTGCTTCCCGCCCGATATCGCGTGCGGCCCGGCGGACCGGGATCATCGCGGCGATGAGGGCGGCAAGCAGGGCCACGCCGGTACCGATCAGGAACACGACCCGGAAGCCGTGCTCGGTCGGGATGGAGTGGCCGCCAACCGAAACGGTCATCTGCGCGAGGACCGCGCCGACCACCGCTGAGGACACCGACGTGCCGATCGAGCGCATCAGGGTGTTGAAACTGTTGGCGGCCGCGGTTTCCGACTGCGGGACCGCGCCCATGATGAGTGCGGGCATGGCCCCGTAGGCGAAGGCGACGCCGGTGCTGCACACGATGTTCACCACGAGCAAGCCCCACACCGAGCCCATCAGCGGACCGCCCAGGCCGTAGCCGACGGCCATCACGAGGGCACCGGTCGTGAGAGTGACCTTGGGGCCGCGCAGCGCCGAGAGCTTCGCGCCGATCGGTGAGATGAGCATCATCATCAATCCGCCCGGTGCCATCCACAGGCCCATGGCCAGCATGGACTGGCCGAGTCCGTAGCCGAGCGCCTTCGGAAGTTGCAGCAGCTGCGGCACACTCAGTTGCAGCGCGTACATGCCGACGCCGAGGGCGATGCTGGCGAGGTTGGTGACCAGCACCTGCGGGCGGGCCGTAATGCGCAGATCGACCAGCGGTTCCGGTGCGCGCAGTTCCCACCAGCCCCACACCAGCAGCGAGGCGATCGAGGCGGCGAACAGTCCCAGCGTCGCGCCGCTGGTCCAGCCCCAGGCGGCGCCCTTGGAGACCGGCAGCAGCAAGGCGACCAGTCCGGCGCCGAGCAGGAGCGCGCCCGCGAAATCGAAACGCCCGGCCGGCCCCTCGGCGGCACCCTCGGGCACCACGATCACCAGCAGTGCGGTCGCGACGGCGACGAGAACCGCTGCGGCCCAGAACATCACGCGCCAGCTGCTGTACTGGGTGACCGCCGAGGCCAGCGGCAGCCCGAGCGCGCCCCCGATGCCCAGCGACGAACTGATCAACGCGATGGACGCGCCCAGCCGCTCCGGCGGCATGACGTCGCGCAGTAGCGCGATGGCCAACGGGATCACGCCTACACCCAGCCCTTGCAGACCACGGCCGATGATCATGGGTACCAGGGATCCGGCCAGCGCGCAGGTCACCGAACCGATGATCAGCGGCACGGTCGAGGCGATCATCATGCGGCGTTTGCCGTACATGTCGCCGAGACGTCCCGCGACCGGCGTGGCCACGGCCGCGACCAGCAGGGTGATGGTCACGACCCACGAGGTGTCCGATGCCGTGGCGTTCAGGATCCGCGGCAGTTCGCCCAGCAGCGGGACGACCAGGGTCTGCATGAGCGAGGCGATGATGCCGGTATAGGCCAGCACCGCCAGAATGCCGCCGGTCCGCGGCGTGGCATCGGGTTGGGTCACGTGCGTCTCCTCAGCACAACAAAGCAATGATGTGCAATATACACACCAAGTGTGTCATGCACACACTGTGCACTTTGCACATCACTTAGGGTGTAGCCATGAGCAAACCCACCGACGCACTCGAGTTCGAGGCGATGCTCTTCGGGCGCTACAGCCTGATCTCCCGCAAAGGCCACAATCGGCTCGATCGCAGCGCGTACACCATCCTGAGCCTGCTGCGCAGCAATGGGCCGCTCTCGATCGGGCAACTCAGCGAGGCGCTCGGCCTGGATGTGTCGACCTTGAACCGGCAGACGGCCGCCATGATGAAATCGGGTCTGCTGGAACGCATCCCGGATCCCGACGGCGGCATCGCCCGCAAGTTCCGGGTCACCGCCGAAGGCGGCACGACACTGGAAGACGAACGGGCGGAGAGCATCCGGCATCTGGACGCGATCCTCACCGACTGGCCGGAGGAGGAGGTCGCCGCCCTGGCCGCCTACCTCGAGCGGTTCAACACCGCCATCGAGCATTATCACGGTCGTCCATGGCCGCGCCCCCGGGCGTAATGCGCGGAGACGGCCGGGCTACAGCCCTGCCGGTGACTCCCCAATCGATGCGGGCCTGATCGACCCGGTCTGGGTGGACGTAGATTCGCCCAGGTCGGGCTTCGAAGGCCCGGCGGCTCAGTTCGCGGGGAGTTGAGTGGTGGTTGGTTTGCCCTGGTCGGTGACGGTCAGGGCGATGGACTTGCCGCCGCCGTCCCAGGCGTCGAAATCGAAAGCTGCGGTGGCGGTGGCGGATACGGCGACGCCGTTCCGGGTGAAGGTGCGCTTGCCGTGGTCGTCGAGGCGTTCCATGGTGACGCCGAGCGAGGCGGGCGCACGGGATTTGGTGGCGTCGACGGTGAAGACGTTGCGATCCAGCGGGAGGGTGACCTCGACCGTGCCACCCGGGCCGACGGCCGCCTTGCTTACCGCGAAGGCGTAGTCGGACTGGTCGTAGCTCTCACCGATCTCGATATCGGGGGCCTGCGCGTCGGTGGCGGAGTATTTGACCCGGTCACCGTCGATTCCCATGTCGATCGTGGATGTCGCGCCGGGGGCGAGGTTGATGCCCGAAACCGACACGTCGAAGGCGCCGCCGAGAATCACCACATCGGACTTCTGCGTCTTCTTCAGTCCGGTGCCGTCCAGCGTCACCGTGAAGTGGGTTCCGGCCGGGATCTGATACTCCGGCTCGAACTTGTAGGTGGAGTTGTTCGACCTGACGTCGACGAAGCGCGCGCCGGGAATCTCGTTGACGCGCTTGCCGTTCAGGTAGCCGATCCGCTTGCCGCCGTCGGCGGTGATCAGCAGGTGGCCGTGGTCGACCGGATCGCCGTCGAGGAACACCGTCAGCGCCGGGCCGCCGGGCTTCGCGCCGGAACCCTTCGCGCCCTTGGTGTCGTGGGCGAGGTACGGGAAGGTCTGCGGCTGCTGCGCGGGCGTCGTCGGATCCAGCATCAGGGTCGCGGTGCCCGCGTCGCCGTCATACGGCTCGCTCGGATCGGCGGGGTTCGAGGCGGTCTGGTAGCGCCAGGTGTCGGCATTGCGGTCGACGTCGATGTGGCTGGTGACGCCGGGAAAGTTGTTGTCGTAGATGAGAATCGAGGCTTGGCCGTTGCCCTTGTCCTCGATCGCGTACGGCGTCACCTCGTGACCGCCGCTCATGTCGCGTTTGTAGAAGCCGACCGAGTACGTCTCGGCCGCACCGGGTTTGAGCACCTCGGTGAGCTTGTCGTCGATCGGCGGCCGTCCGGTGACGCTGGCCAATCAATTGCTGCTCGGCGGTCTGATCGAGGCCGCCACCAACGGCTG
>NZ_JBSGBY010000356.1:0-8808 GCF_053601505.1 Nocardia sp. NPDC004722 | reverse complement strand
GCCCGGTCCCATTCCGAACCCGGAAGCTAAGGCCACCTGCGCCGATGGTACTGCACTCGACAGGGTGTGGGAGAGTAGGACACCGCCGGAACATCCTTCACGAAAGGGGACCCAACACTGGGTCCCCTTTCGTCGTTTCAGCACCTGTGCTACGAGGTCGCTCGGGGCGCGTGATTGAATTCAGGGTAGGTGGATTGCCCACCGGCCCTCCTCACGCGCCGTCCAGCGCCGTGGCCGGGTACCGCAGGCTACAAGAACAGAGAGGGATCACCGTGGCGGAGCAGAACGACGACCGCAAACCCTTCCGTCGCAACAGCGGTGGGACCGGACAGGGCGGCTACGGCCGGCGCGAGGACAACGAACGACGCGATCAGGGGCGGTCCGATCAGGGACGGTCGTACGGTGGTCCGCGCCGCGACAACGATCGCGGCGGCTACAACCGCTCCGAGGGCGACCGCGACCGCGGCGGCTATCAGGGTGGGCGCGGCGGCTCCGAACGTGACGGTGGCCGTGGCGGTTTCAACCGCGGCGGTAGCGGCGAGCGTCGCGAGGGCGGGTTCAATCGCGGTGGTGGTGAGCGTCGCGAAGGCGGGTTCAACCGTGGCGGCGGTGAGCGTCGCGAGGGCGGCTTCAACCGCACCGGCGGCGGAGACCGTCGCGAGGGCGGCTTCAATCGCGGTGGCGGTGAGCGTCGTGAGGGCGGTTTCAACCGTGGCGGTGGCGAGCGTCGCGAAGGTGGCTTCAACCGCACCGGTGGCGGAGATCGTCGTGAAGGCGGCTTCAATCGCGGTGGCGGTGAGCGTCGTGAGGGCGGTTTCAACCGTGGCGGTGGCGAGCGTCGCGAGGGCGGGTTCAACCGTAGCGGTGGCGGAGATCGTCGTGAAGGCGGGTTCAACCGGGGTGGCGGTGAGCGTCGCGAAGGTGGCTTCAACCGGACCGGTGGCGGAGATCGTCGTGAAGGTGGATTCAATCGCGGCGGTGGGGATCGTCGTGAGGGCGGGTTCAACCGCGGCGGTGAGAACCGTGGCGGCGGACGCGGATTCGATCGGGATCGTGGGGCGCAGGAGGAGCGGAAGAGCTTCGGGCGCAACGGGTTCGGGGACGATAAGCGGGAGAACTCGCGCGGTGGACGGGATTTCGACCGGGCCGGGAAGGGGCCGGGCGAGCGGAGTTTCGACGGCGGGCAGGATCGTCGCCGCGGCGGCGAGGGCTCGCGGTTCAGCGGCGGGCAGTCGGGGGAGCGGCGTTCGGGTCGGCCCGATGAGCCGGTGCTGCCCGACGACGTGCAGGCCGCCGATCTCGAGCCGGCCGTGCGGCGCGACCTGCTGAGCCTCGACAAGAGCAATGCCGAGACCGTGGCGCGGCACCTGGTGATGGTGGCGCAGCTGCTGGACGAGGATCCCGAGCTGGCGCTGGCACACGCGCGGGCCGCGCGCGGGCGGGCCGGGCGCATCGCGGTGGTCCGCGAGACCGCCGGTGTCGCGGCCTATCACGCGGGTGAGTGGGCCGAGGCGCTGTCCGAGCTGCGGACCGCGCGTCGCATGTCCGGCGGTTCGGGCCTGCTGGCCGTGATGGCCGACTGCGAGCGCGGTCTGGGCCGTCCCGAGCGGGCCATCGAGCTGGGGCGCAGCGACGAGGCGCGGGCCCTGCAGGGCGACGAGGCCACCGAGCTGCGCATCGTGGTCGCCGGTGCGCGCATGGATCTGGGTCAGTTCGACCAGGCCGTGGTCACCTTGCAGACCGCCGAGCTGGATCCGGCCCGGACCGGTTCGGCCGCCGCTCGCCTGTTCTACGCCTACGCCGAGGCGCTGCTGGCCGCGGGCCGCGCGGAGGAAGCGCTGACCTGGTTCATGAACTCCGCCTCCGCGGACCTCGACGGTGAGACCGACGCCGAGGAGCGGGCGGCCGAACTCTCCGGCGACGGCGACGAAGACGGCGCGGATTGGACCGAGGCCTTCGACGAGGACGCCGAAGACGATTCGGATGACGCCGAGCCGGACGCCGCTGAAGCGCCGGAATCCGCCGAAGCGTCCGAGTCCGCCGAGGCTTCCGAACCCGCCGCGAAGTCCGACGGCGAGACCGAGAACTGAGGACAGGCAAGTGATTTCGACCGTGCGGCCGCGCTCCAGCGCAGCCGCACGGTCGTTTCTTTTCCACGTGATGAGAGGGACGGCGTAATGCGACTGCGGGACCGCTTCGAGGCATTGCTGTTGGATCTGGATGGCACGCTCTTCCGCGGCCACGAGCGGATTCCGGGTGCGCCGGAAGCGCTTTCGGCGGGTGAGTCCGGGCAACGCCTCATGTACGTCACCAACAACGCGAGCCGGTCGGCCGACGCGGTGGCGATGCATCTGCGGGAGCTGGGTTTCGCCGCCTCCGAGGACGAGGTGGTCACCAGTGCGCAGGCGGCCGCGCGCTTGCTGGCGCAGCGGGTCGCGCCCGGTTCCACCGTGCTGGTGGTCGGCACCGACGATCTGATGTCCGAGGTGGAGAACGTGGGCCTGCAGGCGATTCGGCGCTTCGACGGTGTCTCGCCGAGCGCCGTCATCCAGGGCCATTCGATGCAGACCGCGTGGGCGGACCTGGCCGAGGCGGCCTACGCGCTGCGTTCGGGCGCGCTGTGGGTGGCCGCCAATACCGACGCCACCCTGCCCACCGAACGCGGCCTGGCCCCCGGGAACGGTTCCATGGTGGCGGCGCTGCGGCAGGCGTCGGGTCTGGAACCGATCGTGGCGGGCAAGCCTTTCGCGCCCCTCATGGAGGATGCGCTGGAGCGGGCGGGCACCCGTGACGCCCTGGTGGTCGGCGATCGCCTCGATACGGATATCGACGGCGCGCACACCACCGGCCTGGAGTCGCTGATGGTGCTCACCGGTGTCAGCACCCTCGAGGACCTCCGTACCCAGCCCGCCGACCAGCTGCCGACCTACGTCGCGGAATCGCTCGACGCCCTCAATCACCCTGTCGCCGAGCTGGATCCGGTGACGCCGGGCAGCGGCGATATCGCCGAGGAGCTCGCGGCCCGGCTGCGTCAGGCTCCCGGGCGTGCGATCAAGGTCATGTCCGTCCCGGTGTGACAGCTCGCCTCAGGTCGCGTCGTCCATGAAGCAGTTCACGACGACCTCGGCGCTGGAAAGATCCGCCGCGAAGGTGATGTCGAGCTTGTCCTCCCAGACCGCCACGGTGTTGTACATCTCGCTGCGACCCTCCGAAAGGGTCCCGGCGAGTTGTGGTGCGGCGTGCTCGTCTCGGGAGGCCAACTGGCGCAGCGTGTGGAAGCCCAGCTTGTTCGGGATCTCGATCCACTCCACCGCCGCCGGTTCGGTGCTGTAGCGGTATCCGTTGGGCTTGGAATTCTTGTAGCCGCGGCTGATCCGTACCAGCGTCGTCGGAATCGGTTGTCCGTCGACGCGGATCCGGAAGGTCGAGTTGCCGGACTTGGTGTTGGTGTCGCCGTGTTCGAGCAGGATCTCGCGCCCCTCGTACCGGTAGGCGAGGGCCCTGGGATACGCGCTCGGCGGTGCCACCACTTCGATCTTTGCCATCGACGAATTCTGAACTCTCAGACCGGTTTCCGCGCCTCGATTAATGTGCGGGCGGAGTAGGCGACGAACGGTCCGTCGGTGGTGATCTGCCGGTGCAGGTCGTGCAGGCGGTCGCGGTGGGCCTCGACGGTGAAGCCCGGCACCATCCAGATCACCTTGCGCAGGAAGTACACGACCGCGCCGATGTCGTTGAACTCCATGCGAAGTCGTTCCGTGCGGGATTGCACGATCTCGAGTCCGGCCGCCCGGGCCTGTGCCGCTTCGGTTTCCGGGTCGCGGCCGAGGCGGGCCTCCGGCTGCGGGCCGAGGAAGTATTCGACCACCTCGAAGACGCTGGCCGGTCCGACATGTTGCGCGAAGTAGGTGCCGCCGGGCGCGAGCACCCGGGCGATCTCGTCCCACCAGATGGTGGCGGGATGACGGCTGGTCACCAGATCGAAGGCGGCGTCCGCGAACGGAAGTGGCGGCTCGTCCGGATCGGCGACCACGACGACGCCGCGCGGATGCAGCAGCCGAGTGGCCTTGTCCAGATTGGGCGGCCAGGATTCGGTGGCGACCATGGTCGGCGGGAAGGTGTCCGCCTCGGCGAGGACCTCACCGCCGCCGGTCTGGATGTCGAGCGCCGCGCGGGCGGTGGCCAGGCGCTGGGCCTGCTGTTTCTGATATCCCCAGGACGGTCGCTGTTCGGTGGCGCGGCCGTCGAGCCAGGAGAAATCCCAGCCCGCCACCGAGACGGTCCCCGCCTCGGCGATGAGTTTGTCGAAGTCGCTGTCCATTTGCCCCATCCTGTCAGCCGCCCACAAGGGGTTTTCGCCGCCACGCGGGCGCGGCGCCGCGAGCGCCACGCCGGGGCCGGTCGATGCGGGAATCCGGATCCGGTGGGGTACGTGTGTTCGAATGCGAGTTCGGGTAGCGTTGTCGCCACCATGACTACGCCCATGCCTCACCCGCAGATCCCCGCGCCGGGGCCGCATTCGGGGATGCCCGGACCGCAAGGTCCCCGTCCCGGGATGCCGTTGCCCGGTCAGCATCTGGCGGGTGCGAATCAGGAGTTCGCCGACCCCGAGCGGGTGCGCGCGGACGTGGACGCGTTATTGGCCGAATTGTCGGCGGGAGCACCGAATCCGGGTTTTCCGGGCGCCCCGAGCGTGCACTCGGAGGGCACCGACATCGTGCGGCGGGCGAAGATTCTCGAGCAGGCGCACGACGTGCTGGTGCAGGCGCTGGCCACGGTGGACAAGATCTGAGGTGGCCAGGCGCGCACGGGTGGACGCGGAACTGGTTCGCCGCGGATTGGCGCGATCGCGAGAGCACGCGGTCGAGCTGATCAACGCGGGCCGCGTCCTGATCAATGGGTCGGTCGCCACCAAACCGGCGACCGGGGTCGAAACGGGCACACCGCTGCTGGTGCGGGACGAACCCGATGAGGTGCAGTGGGCCTCGCGCGGTGCCCACAAGCTGCTGGGGGCCCTCGAAGCGTTCGAGCCGCTGGGCGTGTCGGTCGACGGCAAACGCTGTCTGGACGCGGGCGCGTCCACCGGCGGATTCACCGACGTGTTGCTGTCGCGGGGCGCGAAGGAAGTGGTGGCCGCCGACGTCGGCTACGGCCAGCTCATCTGGCGACTACAGAACGATGACCGCGTCCGGGTGCACGACCGCACCAATGTCCGGCAGCTGACCCCCGAACTCATCGGCGGCACAGTTGATCTGGTGGTCACCGACCTGTCGTTCATCTCCCTCGCCCTGGTGCTGCCCGCGCTGGCCGCCTGCGCGGCACCCGGCGCGGATCTGCTGCCCATGGTGAAGCCGCAGTTCGAGGTCGGCAAGGACCGGGTGGGTTCCGGTGGCGTGGTGCGTGATCCGGCGCTGCGCGCCGAGGTGGTGCGCGAAGTCGCCGCCGCGGCAGCGAAACTCGGCCTGCGCACGCGGGGCGTGGTGGCGAGTCCGCTGCCCGGGCCGTCGGGCAATGTCGAGTATTTCCTGTGGCTGCGCAAGGAAAACGGTCCGGTCGGTGAACCGGAGGAAACCGGCGTCACACCCGGTGACGGCGCGGACGTCGGTGGGGACGCCTACGATGCAGACGAGGCGTCACGTGTTGCGGCGCTGATCGATCGTGCGGTGCAGGAGGGTCCACAGTGAACGCGGCTAGCCCGGCCAGAGAAGTGCTGCTGGTCGCGCATCCGGGACGGCCGGAGATCACCGATACCGCGCACCGCGTGGCGAAGATCCTGTGCGGGGCCGGGATCGGGCTGCGGGTGCTCGAGGACGAGGCGTACAGCACTCGTTTCGATATCGACGACGGCGGCGTGGCCGACGGGTATCCCGCGCGGGTCATGGCCCACAATCCGGACGCCGCGGTCGGCACCGAGATGGTGCTCGCGCTCGGCGGCGACGGCACCTTCCTGCGCGCGGCCGAACTGGCCCGCAGCGCGGGGGTGCCGGTGCTGGGAATCAATCTGGGCCGCATCGGTTTTCTCACCGAGGCCGAGGCCGAGAACCTCGACGAGGCGCTCTCGCAGGTGGTGCGGCGCGACTATGTCGTCGAGGAGCGGATGACCATCGACGTCACCGTGCGCGTCGACGACACCGTCACCGAGCGCGGCTGGGCGTTGAACGAGGCCAGCATCGAGAACGCCGCGCGCATGGGTGTGCTCGAGGTGGTCCTGGAAGTGGACAACCGGCCGGTGTCGTCCTTCGGCTGCGACGGCGTGCTCGTCGCCACCCCCACCGGGTCCACCGCCTACGCCTTCTCGGCGGGCGGGCCGGTGGTGTGGCCGGAACTCGAAGCGCTGCTGGTGATTCCGTCCAATGCCCACGCCCTGTTCGCGCGACCCCTGGTGACCAGCCCGGATTCGCTGATCGCGGTGGAAACCGTGGCGACCGGACACGATGCCATTGTTTTCCTCGACGGCCGACGCACCCTCGCATTGCCGCGGGGCGGCCGGGTCGAGACGGTCCGCGGGACCGAACCGGTGCGATGGGTGCGGCTGGATTCCGCGCCGTTCGCCGACCGGATGGTGCGCAAATTCCAGTTGCCCGTGACAGGCTGGCGAGGCCGACGGACGGAGAGCACGAGTGCTGACAGAGATCAGGATTGACGGCCTTGGCGTAATTTCCACCGCCACCGCGCAATTCCACGAAGGGCTGACCGTACTGACCGGTGAGACCGGTGCGGGCAAGACCATGGTGGTGACCAGCCTGCACCTGCTCAGCGGTGCGCGCGCCGATGCCGGGCGGGTCCGGCTGGGGGCGTCGCGGGCCGTGGTGGAGGGCCGTTTCACCGTGGACGCGGTGCACGACGGCGCGCTCGGCGAGGTCGAGGAGGTGCTGGAATCCTCGGGGGCCGAACGCGATGACGACGGCAGCATCATCGCCGTGCGGACCGTCGGCAGTGATGGCCGCTCGCGGGCTCATCTGGGTGGGCGCAGCGTGCCCGCCTCGGTGCTCTCGGATTTCACGACCCCGCTGCTCACCGTGCACGGACAGAACGACCAGTTGCGTTTGCAGCGGCCGGATCAGCAACTGCACGCGCTCGACCAGTTCGCCGCCGATGCCGTGGCCCCGCTGCTGGCCAAGTATCAGAAGGCGCGGAAGTCGTGGCTGGACAAGCGCAATCAGCTGCTCGAAAGAACCGCGCGCAGCCGCGAATTGGCGCTCGAGGCCGACCATCTGACCCAGTCGCTGGCCGAGATCGACGCCGTCGCACCGGAACCCGGCGAGGACGAGCACCTGGTGGCCGAGGTGCGGCGGTTGTCGGACCTGGACTCGCTGCGCGAAGCCGCCTCGACCGCGCACGACGCGCTGGCCGGGCCCGCCGACTCGCCGGGCGAGGATTCCGGTGCGCTCAACGCGCTCGGCATCGCCCGCGCCCGCATCGACTCCTCCGACGATCCGAAGCTGTCCGGGCTGGGTCCGCGTCTGGGCGAGGCGATTTCGGTGGTCGTGGATCTGGCCACCGAACTGAGCTCGTACCTGTCGGATCTGCCGTCGGATCCGGGTGCGCTGGAGTCCATGCTGACCCGGCAGGCCGAGCTCAAGACGCTGACCCGCAAGTACGCGCCCGATATCGACGGGGTCATCAAGTGGGCCGATGAGGCTCGGATGCGACTGGATTCGCTGGATGTCTCGGAGGAGGCGCTGGCGGCGCTGGCCGCCGATGTCGAGACGGCAGCGGAGAAGGTACGCGAGACGGCCCGCAAGCTGACCGCCGCCCGCAGCAAGGCCGCGGGCAAGCTGGCGTCCGCCGTGAGCACCGAACTGGGCGGTCTGGCCATGGGCCGGGCCCGCCTTGAAGTCGGTGTCGGTCCCGTCCCCGCGGGCATCCAGGATTCGGCCCCGCTGGTCATCGACGGCAAGGAACTGCACGCCGGATCCACCGGCGTCGACGAGGTGGAATTCCGCCTCGCCGCCCACTCCGGCGCGCACCCCCTGCCGCTGAGCAAGAGCGCCTCCGGCGGTGAGCTCTCCCGCATCATGCTCGCCCTCGAAGTGGTGCTGGCCAGCTCCGAACACGGCACCACCATGGTCTTCGACGAGGTCGACGCCGGTGTCGGCGGTCGCGCCGCCGTCGAAATCGGCCGTCGCCTGGCCCGTTTGGCCCGCACCCACCAGGTCATCGTGGTGACCCACCTCCCGCAGGTGGCCGCCTTCGCCGACACCCACCTGGTGGTCGACAAGCTCGACGACGGCAAGGCCGTCAAATCCGGCGTCAAGGCCCTGACCCAAGACGAACGCGTCGTAGAACTCGCCCGCATGCTCGCGGGCATGGGCGACACCGAAACCGGCCGCGCCCACGCCTGGGAACTCCTCACCACCGCCGACGCCGAGAAGGTCGGCGCCGCGGTGTCGGCCGACTAGTCGTCCGGCGGATCCCGACGCGACCATTGCCCTCGACGCAATGCTGCGCCGCGACCCGAGCCTTTCCGGCCCTGCCGATCGCCCTGCGGAGGGTACGCTCGACGGGCTTCGCTTGCGCATGCCTGGACCGGAGCGCGGATTGCCTCCGACCAGTGGCGTTGGTCAATCCGGTTGGGGGACTTCGCCTTCGGCTTCGGCGAGGGCGGCGCGGATCAGGGCGCGGGCGGACCAGGACATGAGATCGGTGGCGTCGGCGGGGGAGAGGCCGAGGATGTCCTGGGTGCTGACCAGGGCTTCGATGCCGTAGACCAGGGATACCGCGTTGATCAGGCGATCGAACTGGTCGGCGGAGAGACGGTCGGCGAGGGGTTCGAGGGCGGTGCGGGCCATGTGCAGTCGCGTGGTG
>NZ_JBSGBY010000355.1:0-8812 GCF_053601505.1 Nocardia sp. NPDC004722 | reverse complement strand
GCTGAATATTCGCGACGACCAACTCGAGGACATGTTCGTCCAAGGGGTGCCGTTCTCGCGCTCGCGGCCACTGGTTTTCGTCTGCCCCGTGGGTGAGGTGTCGCTGCGTTTCGCCGCCCTGGCTCGCCGCAGCGGCTTCGACGCGTTCAGTCTCGCGGGTGGGCTCACCGCGTGGCGGGATGCGGGCAAACCGCTCGAATCCGCGCCCCGCCCTGGCTAGTTCGGCCCGGCTGGTTCGGTCCGGCTACTTCGAATCGATGCGACCGATCGGGTGCGAGCCGTCGGCCATCTCGGCGCGCGCTCGCGTCCAGTCGGCATCGTCCTTCGTCAGCGCGGAGCGCAGGTAGGCCAGCGTCACCCGCTGTACCGTGGCGACGCGCTCGGGATTCTCGTCGGTGGTCTCGGCGACGTCGTATCCGGAGATCCCGCCCAGACCGTGTTCGGCCCCGTACAGGGTGAGCAGGGATTTAGGGCCGGGGGCGAAGGTGTAGGGGTCGACGTGCCAGTCCGGGCCCGCCGCGGTCAGGTGGGCCGAGGCGTCCTTGTCTCCGGCGACCACCAACGCCGGGGACGTCATCGCGGTGAAGTCGGTGGTCGAAAGGAACGGATAGCGCTGGGCGACGAAGTCGGTGACCGCATCACCACGGCCGGGTGCCGCCAACAGGATGCCCGCCGCGATGCGCGGCTCGGCCAGGCTCATCAGGTCCCCGCCGGCGGGATCAGTCAGGCGCGCACCGAGCAGGACTCCGGCGGTGTGCCCGCCCATCGAGTGTCCGGCCACGGCGACCCTGCTCGGATCCAGGCGACCGCTCAGCTGCGGGACCTTCGCCGCGATCGCCTCGAGCCGGTCGAGGATGAAGGTCATGCCTTCGGCGCGGGAGCGCCAGTGCGGAACCGATTCGGCGGCAGGGTGTTTCAAGGCCGGGTGGTCGGCGAGCGTCATGGAGTCCAGGTGCGTCGGCTGGATCACCGCGAAGCCGTGCGCGGCCCAGTAATGGGCGAGCGGGGCATAGCCGTATCAGCAGACGCTGCTGGCGGCCGCCGCCGAGGTGTTCGTGACCTCCGGTGTCAATGCGCCGATCCGTGAGATCTCGGCGCGCGCGGGTGTGGGGATCGGGACGATGTACCGGCATTTCCCGACGCGGGCGGAGTTGGTCGTGGCCGTGTACCGCCATCAGGTCGAGGCGTGCGCGGAGGCGGGCCCGATCCTGTTGGCCGAGAACGATTCCGCGTTGACAGCGCTGCGCCGGTGGATCGATCTGTTCATCGATTTCCTGGTCACCAAGCACGGGCTGGCCGATGCGCCGCGCAGCGACGGCTTCGATGCCCTGCACACCTATTTCCTCGACCGGCTGGTCCCTGTCTGCGCGGAATTGCTCGCCGCCGCCGAGGCGGCCGGTGAAATCATGCCCGGCACCGAGGCTTTCGAGCTGATGCGCGGCGTCGGCAACCTCTGTATCGGCCGCGACGACGATCCCCGCTACGACCCCCGCCGGCTGGTCGGCCTACTGCTGCGCGGGTTGCAAGTCCCGTCCGCGGCCGGTCAGGGCTAGCCGCACTCGGTCCCGTGTAGCCGGTCCAGGTCGACGGCTTCGGCCATGGCCTGGTATCCGGCGGGGTTGGGGTGCAGGTTGTCCGGGTCGGCGAAACGGTGGTCGAGGGTGTTCGGGTCGGCCGGGTTCGCTAGAGCGGCGGCGAAATCGATGACGCTGTCGGAGAGGGTCTGATGCCGTATCCAGTCGTTGACGCGCAGGCGCACGTCATTGGCCAGGGGTGCGAGGACGCCGTCGAACAGGGCGTTGGCGGCGGGCATCAGGGTGCCCAGGTGCACGTGCAGGCCTGCGGCTTTCAAGCGGGCGATCAGGGTGGTGTAGGCGTCGACGAGCTGTTCGTAGTTCGGGCCGATGGGGATGCCGAGGTCGTTGATGCCTTCCAGGACGATCACCTCGGTGACGCCCGCCTGCGCGAGGACGTCGCGGTCGAGGCGGTCAAGGATGCTGGGGCCGAACTGCGGGATGAATCCGCCCGCGAGCACCCGATTTCCGGAGATGCCCAGGTCGAGGACCGAGATCGCGCGCCCGGCCGCGTCCAGGCGGCGTTGCAGGAAGTCCGGATAGCGGGAGTCGGTGTCCACCACCGTCGAATCCTGCGGGACGCCGAGCACATTCGAGGCGACGTAGCCGTCGGTGATCGAATCGCCCAGGGCGACCAGGCTCGAGGCCGCTGCGGCAGCCTCGACGTCGAGCCCCGCCGCCAGCGGCACCGAAGTCGTGCGCAGTGTGAAGGCGTCGGGGGCACTGTCGGCGGTGTGGTCGCCGGTGCCGGGTGGCGCGTAGTAGCTGGTGGCCTCGCCGTCGAAATGCTCGGTCGGCAGCAGCGCCGAGTCCGGCAGGTGAATGCTGAGCGCCAGCCGCTGCCAGGCGCGGACCGGCAGGTCGATCGGATCGCTGACCAGGTCGTCACCGGCGGCGATGCGCGCGCCCGTACGGCCGGAGAAGGTCACCGGGCGAAGCGATTCCGCCACGACGCCCGCACCGGCCGCCTGCACCCCGATCGTCACCGCGCCGATCGTGAGCGGCAGCGGGCGAAAGCGATTGGTGAGGTGAACCCGGAGCGTCCCGCCACCCAGATGCGGGGTGACCACGATCCGGTAGGTCTGATCGGCGACCGAAACCTGCGGGGTGAGCCCCGGATCGGCCAGCCCCACCCAGTCCGACGGCGCGACCGCCCACGACCCGACCCAGTGCGATCCCCCGCACTCCGGCGACGAAAATTCTTCCGCGCCAGCCACTCCCGCCCCGAGCCCGGGAAACCCCACCCCGAGCGTCACCGCCATCATCACCCCCAACACCCGAAGTCCGTGGCCGCCGCTACTGGTCATGCGCCGATCTGGTGGCAGGGGCATCGGTACTCCGTCGGTCTGGCTGCGCAGTGGTTCGCGTGCGGCGCACACTATCGCGACCGATCGGTCCGCCGACGGCGAACGCGAATATCGTTGGCCCACCCGCCAGTTCCTGCCGACTCGGCAACCGGGGCAAGGACACGCTAAGGTGCCTCGGGTCGAGATCAGTAGCCGGGCAGGGAGATTCACCATCAGTATCGAGCCAACCGCGGGTCTGCCCGTCGGCCTGCACATCACGCGCAATGTCTGCAACGTCGTCACGGCTCTGTGTTTCGGGTCGGGGGTGGTCGCCATCCTCGCCGGGACGTACGCGAATTCGGGGACGGAATGGAATCTGGTCGGGGTCGGGCTGTGGGTGCTGGCGTTGATCGCCCGTATCGGGGTGTTCGCGATCTCGCGGTCGAACGCCGGACACGCCGAATAGTGGCGGTGCAGCGGCGATAGCGCCGGTTGCGGGGCGGATGTGTTCGCCCGTGGCGAGCCGGTGCGGGGTTCGGGGACCGCGGCTGGCAGGATATTCCCGTGGAGTGGGCGTTCGGACTCGTCGTGCTGGTGTCGGTGGCGGTCGCATTGGCGGCCGGTGCGCGGCGGCTGGGGTTGGGTGAGCCATTCGTTCTGACGGTGGCCGGGGTGGTGGCCTCGTATCTGCCGTTCGTGCCGGAGTTCGATATCGAACCCGAGCTGGTGTTGCTGGGGTTGCTGCCGCCGCTGCTGTACACGACCGCGATCCGGGCCTCGCTGATCGACTTCAAGCCCAAGAAGACCTCGATCACCATGCTGTCGGTGGGGTTGGTGTTGTTCACCGCGTTCGCGGTGGGCGGGGTGGTGTATTGGCTGCTGCCGGTGCCGTTCTCGGCGGCGGTGGCGATCGGGGCGATCGTGGCCCCGCCGGATGCGGTCGCGGCGACCGCGGTGGCGCGGCGGGTGGGGATGCCGCGGCGGATCGTGACCCTGCTCGAGGGTGAGTCCCTGTTCAACGACGCCACCGCGCTGGTGACGCTGCGGACCGCGGTCGCGGCCATGGCGGGCAGCGTGACGATGTGGGAGGCGGGGGCCAGTTTCATCGGGGCGGCCGGTGGTGGCGCGCTCATCGGTGGCGTCGCGGCGCTGGTGCTGGCGTTCCTGCGCCGGCGCATCAACGACCCGGTGCTCGATACGTCGGTGTCGCTGCTCGCGCCGTGGATCGCGTATCTGCCCGCCGAGGCCGTGCATGCTTCGGGCGTCATCGCGGTGGTGACCTGTGGTCTGATCCTGGGTCACGGCGCCCCGCACTGGCAGAGCGCGGCCTCGCGCATCGCCGAGCACACCAATTGGCGCACCATCCAATTCCTGCTCGAGAGCGCGGTCTTCCTGCTCATCGGCTTGCAGGTGCGGCATCTGGTGGAGGCCGCCTGGCACAGCGACCTGCCGCATTCGACGCTGCTGCTCACCTGTGTGGCCGTGCTGGCGACCGTGATCGTGGTGCGGCCGATCTGGACGTTCCCGGCCACTTATCTCGCCTGGGCGATCGAGGGCAAGCGCCAGGGCAAACCCAAACCGGAGTGGACCGGCCCGGCGGTGGTCGGCTGGGCGGGCATGCGCGGCGTGGTGACGCTAGCTGCGGCCCTGCTGTTGCCCAGCGACACACCCGAATTGGCGACTCTGCAGTTGCTGGCGGTCGTCGTGGTGGGCGGAACCCTGCTGCTGCAAGGACTCTCGCTGCCGACGCTGGTGCGGCTGCTGCGGCTGCGCGGTCCCAGCCAGGCCGAAGACCTGTTGCAGGAGGCCAACCTGCTGCAACAGGCCACCTCGGCCGGACTCAAGGCGCTCGAGGAGAACATCTCACCGGAAACCCCGCCCGACGTCGTCGACGCTCTGCGCAACCGGGTGGTCGTGCGCGCCCAATCCGCGTGGGAGTTGCTGGGCCGCTCGGAATCCCAGCGGGTCACCCCCAGCGGCGAATACCGCCGACTACGCCTGGCGATGCTGGCCGCCGAACGCGAAACCGTGCTGCGCATCCGCGATTCCGGCGTGATCGATCAGGAAGTGCTGCAAGCGGTCATGGCGACCCTCGACATCGAGGAATCCACCATCGACCGCATCTCCGAGGCCGACGATGACGACGGTCTGGCTCTGGGTTCCCCCGTGACCGCGGGCTGCGAACACCTGCGCGAAGCACCTTGTGTCCGTACCCCTGACACTCCCGACGCCTGCGGTGAATGCCTCGACGAGGGCCTGGTCTGGGTCCATTTGCGCATGTGCCTCGACTGCGGCCATGTGGCCTGCTGCGACTCCTCCCCCGGCAACCACGCCACCAAGCACTTCAACAACACCGGCCACCCGGTCATGCGCAGTGTCGAACCCGGCGAATCCTGGCGCTGGTGCTACCTGGACGAACTCCTGGGCTGAGCGCTGCGCGGTCGATTCCGTTGACCGGCAATGCTCTTCGCACCGGCCGAGGTCTTGCAACAGATACTACGAAATCGTATAGTACGAAATCGTGGGATCTGGTTCGTTGTCTTCCGAATGGTCGGCTGTGCTGGCGTTGCAGCGGGCGACACATGCCACGTTGCAGGTGCTCGCGGCGGAGTTGGTCGATCTGGATTTGACCGCTTCGGAGATCAACGCGTTGGCCAACCTTGCCGACGGGCGCGGGCGGACCGTGTCGGAACTGGGTGTCGCCGTGGGGACTCGGCCCACCACGCTCAGCAGCGTGCTGGATCGGCTCGAGCGGCGCGGCCACATCACGCGGGGCAACCGTCCGGGAGATCGCCGGGCCGTGTTGATCGAACTCACCGCGTCCGGGCGGAGCACCGCCGCCACCATCCGGGAAACCATGACCGATCTGGAGCGCCGCGCGCTGGCCGGATTGCCCGCGGAAGCCGTTGCGGGCCTGCGTGATGCGCTGCAAGCCCTCACCGAGGTGTCCTCATGACCACACCGCACTCCGAACCCAACACCCACGACCGTGCCGATGTCGACAACAGTGGCGATTTCGACGAACTGATGGCCGAGGTGATGGCGAGCGCCGCACGCTTCGGCCACCGCGAACACGTGCACCTGACCTGGCTGGCCGTGCGCCGCTGCGGTGTGCCCGCGGCAATCGAGTTGGTCAGCAACGGTATTCAGCGCACCGCGCGTTACGCGGGCGCGCCGCAGAAGTATCACGTCACCGTCAGCCGCGCCTGGGTGGAGCTGGTGGGCCATCACGCGACGGAGTCCGGTGAGGAGGATTTCACGGCCTTCGCCGCGCATCACGGCGCTCTGCTCGACAAGCGGTTGCTGAGTCGTTTCTATCGGCCGGGGACGCTGGCGCTGCCCGCGGCGAGGCGCGGCTGGGTGGAGCCGGACCTCAGCGCATTCCCTTGGTGCGCATAGCCATCGCGGGCTGTGGCCGGGCGGGGCGACCCCAGGCGAGGTGGTCGACGGCCAGGAAGGGTTCGTCGACGACGGTCGCGGGGGTGGATCCGGTGAACGACATGATGTCTCGATGCAGGTGGGACTGGTCGGTGTAGCCGCGCGCGGCCGCGACCGCGGCGAGGGAACGGCCCGCGACCAGGTCGTGCACGGCGTGGTCGAAGCGGATGAGTTTCGCGGCCTGTTTGGGCGGCAGACCCAGTTGGGTACCGAAGCGCGACCACAGGCGTTTGCGGCTCCAGCCGACCTCGGCGGCCAGTTCCTCGATGCGGGCCGTTCCCCGACTGTCGATCAGGCGGTGCCACGCTCGCGCCACTTCCGGATGGACGTCCGTGGCCGTCGCGGTCCGCTCGAGCAGCCAGTTCTCGGTGCGCGCGAAGCGATCTCGCCAATCGCCGAGTGCGCCGAGCTGCTCGGAGATTCGGGTCGCGTCACTGCCCGAGAGGTCTTCGAGGGAGACGACGGCGTTGTCGAGTTCGGCCACGGCCGGTCCCAGCACCGCGTGCGCCGCCAAGGGCGACAAGCGGATTTGCAGGCAGTCGAAGGTGTCGACCTGGAGTGCGCGGAAGACGCCGCCGTAACCGGGCCCGATGGCGAAGCTGCCGACATGCCGGGCTCCGGCGGGATCGCGCAGGGCGATCGTGCCGCCGAACACCAGCAACAGGGTCACGGCGGGGTGCGGGATCAACCGCAGCGCGGCCGGGGTGCGGCCGCGATCACCGAAACCGGCCATGGTGAGCCCGGGCAACCGGCTGGGCCCGCGCGGGCAGGCGATATCCCACAGCATCGCACCGTCCTGCTGCACGCCGGTCCCCATGCCGTCATCGTACGCAGGGCGGGCGGCGGGAACATTTGTCCAATACGTGCTTATGCGGCGGCGGCCATAGTGCAGGAATGACTGCTTCCGGCAACGAGATCACGGCCGAAGGGATCCACGTCCGCACCGACGGACCGCGTGATGCCCCGGCATTGCTGCTCATTCACGGCACGGCCGCCTCGGGGCGATCGTGGGATCCGATGGTGCCGTTGCTGACCGGATCGCATCGCGTGATTCGTGTCGACCTGCTCGGGTGTGGCGGCTCGGCGGCACTCGACGGCCGGGAGTACACGGTGGCCGATCAGGCACGTCGGGTCGGAGTCGCGGTGCGGGCGTTGGGCATCCAGCAGGTCGTCGCCGTCGGGCATTCCAGTGGCAGCGCGGTCGCTACCGCGCTGGCCGAGCAGCGCCCCGACCTCGTCACCGGGGTCGTGATCATCGATTTCGGGCCCGACATGGGCGCGTACACCCCGCCGGACGGTCCGGCCGTGACGGTGCCGTGGGCGGAGCTCACCGATGATCAGTTCCGCGGGCTGATGCGGTCGGGGTTCCGCGCGGGCTACGAGATCCCGCAGGAGTATGTGGAGCAGTTCCGCGAGATCGACCCCGCGGTGTTCGCGGCCGCCTCGCTGGCCAACTGCGCCTACCTCGAGGAGCGGTCCCTGCCGCAACGGCTTGCGCCGCTGGGCAAACCGTTGCTGGTGCTCTTCGGCGAGGACGACGCCCGGTGGCGGCCCGCACACGCGGGCGAATACCTCGTCGTTCCCGGCTCGAGAGTCGAGGTGCTCGCCGGGGTCGGGCACTCGCCGAATCTGGAGGATCCGGCGCGCACGGCCTCGATCGTGCTGGCCTTCACCACCGAACATGCCCTCGACTGAAGCCACCCCATCACCGAACGCACGCATCACCGAACGAGGAGAGTCCCATGCAGGAAACCGAATTGACCGCGGTGCCCGAGACGGCGCTGTGGACGCTGCGCAATCGAGCCGAGGAGGCGCTGCGCCCCGACTCCGCCTTCACCGACGAGGAGGCGGTGCGGCTGTATCGGGGGCTCGGTGGTGAGGATTTCGAGCGTTTCGGGCCGCCGAGTCAGGTGCATTCGATGCGGGCGATGGTGATCGACGCGGTCATCACCGATTTTCTCGCCGCCCACCCCGGGGCGCCGGTGGTCGCGCTCGGGGAAGGGTTGCAGACGACGTACTGGCGGCTGGGTGAGCCCGCGGTGGACTGGTATTCCCTGGACCTGCCGGAAATGGTTGCCACGCAACAGCGTCTGCTGCCCGCCGCGGCGGCCATCACCCGGCTGGCGTATTCGGTGCTGGACCGTGCCTGGCTCGAGCGGGTGCCCTCGGGGCCCGCGGTGATCACCGCGGAGGGCTTGTTCATGTACCTGCCGCCGGCCGAGGTGCATCGGCTGATCGGGGAACTGGCGGCGCACTTTCCCGGCGGCACACTCGTCTACGACTCCATCCCGCGGGTGTTCAGCATGGCGACGATGCGGGGCAAGGTGCGCTTGAGCGAGCGCTACGTCGCGCCGCCGATGCCCTACAGCCAGTCCCTGCGCCAGGCGCGGCAGTTGCCCGATCGCATCCCGGGAGTCGTTGCGTGCGTGGATCTCGTGCCGCCGCCCGGGCGGGGCCGGTGGGGTTCGCCGCTGCTGCGGCGGGCCGCGAACACCCCGATCGGCCGGGCCCTGC